>NZ_JBHTLT010000114.1:0-23135 GCF_042679045.1 Sporosarcina contaminans
CGCCGCCAGCGTTCGTCCTGAGCCAGGATCAAACTCTCCATAAAAGAGAAATTCGAATAGCTCGAGTTTCTTGCTGGCATCTTGTTAAGATGTCAATTTCGAATCCGAAGATTCGTTTTGTCTCTTCCGCCGACGGGGTCGGCTTCAAGACTTTATTTGTTGACGTTTTGCTGTTCAGTTTTCAAGGTTCATTTGTTTGTCATTCACTGTCGGTTTTTGTTGTTCTCCCGACTGCTTTACTACTATATCAAATGTGTTTTAAAGTGTCAACAGTTTCATTGAACTTTTTTTGAATTCAATTAGAAAAGGAATGAAACCAGACGCGAACCTAATTTCATCCCATTAAAAACTACTTTATAAAAATGAAGTAAAGAATGAAGATAATAAAGAGACCATACATAATCGGATGAATTTCTTTTCTTCTACCACTCACAATCATTGTAATTGGGTAAAATATAAATCCGATTGCAATCCCAGTCGCAATGCTGTATGTCAATGGCATTGTAATAATAGTAAAGAAAGCTGGCACTGCGATTTCAAATTTAGACCATTCAATATTGCTTAAAGTCGAAACCATTAATACACCAACTATTATTAATGCGGGAGCAGTCACTTCTGGAGTGATGACGAACAATAGTGGTGAAAAGAATAACGATAGTAGAAACAAAACGCCAATTACAATAGAAGAAAACCCGGTTTTTGCTCCTGCTGCTACGCCTGCTGACGACTCGATATAGGAAGTAGTCGTTGAAGTACCCAAAATTGCCCCTGTGACAGTTGCCATTGAATCAGAGAGCAATGCTCTGCCCGCCCGTGGGAGCCGATCATTTTTCATCAATCCTGCCTGGTTCGCAACAGCTACTAATGTTCCAGCTGTATCAAAAAAATCGACAAAAAGAAATGTAATGACAACGACCCAAAACTGGGAAGTCATTAACGATGCTGGATTATTGAAAATTGCTTCGAATGCCGCCCCGAATGTCGGTTCCATACTTGGCACTTTATCTACAATTTTGTTTGGAACTTCAATTAAATGAACAATCATCCCTAAAACCGTCGTCAAAATCATCCCATAGAAGATAGCACCATTAATTTTCCGCACCATCATAATAACGGTTACGACTAAGCCAAAAATAGCTAATAATGTCGGTCCCGAGGATAAACTCCCTAACGTTACTAATGTATTTGGATCAGCGACTATAATATTGGCATTTTGAAATCCTAAAAAAGTAATAAACAGCCCTATCCCAGCACCTACTGCCAATTTAAGTTGGGCGGGGATTGCATTGATGATCATTTCCCGCAAGCCAGTAAGCGACAGAATGATAAAAATAATTCCTGAGAATAAAACTCCTGTTAATGCTGTTTCCCATGGGATCCTATGGCCTAATACGACAGAGAATGCAAAAAATGCACTCAATCCGATTCCAGGCGCTAAACCAATCGGATATTTTGCAATCAGCCCCATGAACAACGAACCGATCGCGGCAGAAACAGCAGTGGCGACAAATACTGCTCCTTTATCCATACGCATCGCTTCTGGCAAATCCGGCACTGCATCTAGCGAAAGCGTAAGAGGATTCACCGCCAAAATATAGGCCATCGCCAAAAACGTCGTTAAACCACCAATAATTTCCCTTCTATAACTCGTTCCCAACTTGTCAAATTCAAAGTATTTCTTCATATAAGCCTCACTTTTAAATCAGATTGTCCAAAGAAAAAGGAAGTATACGCATAATCGTATACTTCCTAAAAGCCATTCATCTAAAAGGAACAAGAGATCCTTAAAAAAATCGTAGTCGGAACATTTAAGGTGCTCCGGTAGAGACTTATGGGCCATATCCCCATGATTATACGATACCTCTATATTCAGTTGTTTTTCAAACCTTTACTTCTTATTCCCACTCGATTGTGCCAGGCGGTTTTGCCGTAATATCGTAGACAACCCGGTTCACATGATCAACCTCTGCCGTAATGCGGGAACTGATCTTTTCGAGAACGTCCCAAGGAACTCGCGCCCAGTCCGCTGTCATCCCATCGACTGAATGGACTGCACGGATACCGACCGCGTAATCATATGAACGTTTACCATCCCTTACGCCGACACTGCGAATATCAGGTAGAACTGCAAAGTACTGCCAAATCTCCCGATCTAAACCGGCTTTCGCAATTTCATCACGAAGAATCCAGTCTGCTTCACGGACGATATCTAATTTAGCTTCAGTAATTTCGCCTAACACACGGACGCCGAGACCAGGACCAGGGAATGGTTGGCGATGAACAATTTCAGAAGGAAGACCTAACGCAGCCCCAACTGCACGAACTTCATCCTTGAACAAGGCTTTCAAAGGCTCGATTAATTCGAACTCCATGTCCTCAGGCAATCCGCCTACATTATGATGCGATTTGATCGTTTCTGACGTTGCAGTACCGCTTTCAATAATGTCAGCGTAAATTGTTCCTTGTGCTAAAAAGTCGATTCCCTTTAGCTTTGCAGACTCTTCATCGAATACGTAAATAAATTCATTTCCAATCGTTTTTCGCTTTTGTTCAGGATCTGTTACACCTTTCAGCTTATCCAAAAAGCGTTTGCGTGCATCAACTTTCACAAAGTTCATATTGAATCGATTGCTGAATGTATCGACTACACTTTCAACCTCTCCCTTACGAAGAAGTCCATGGTCAACAAAAATACAAGTCAATTGATCGCCAATTGCACGGTGGATCAAAGCAGCTACAACAGAAGAGTCAACGCCGCCACTCAAAGCACATAATACTTTCTTATCTCCGACTTGTGCGCGGATTTTCTCTACCTCAATTTCAATGAAACGCTCCATTGTCCAGCTGTTTCCTGTTCCGCAAACTGCAGTTATAAATTGACGAAGCATTTCTTTTCCATTTTCGGTTTCTGGAGCTTCCGGATGGAAGAATAATCCGTACACATGCTTGTCCTCATTTTCGAAGGCTGCGACTGGACGAGCAACTGATGAAGCAACTGTCGTAAAGCCTGCTGGCAATTCGACTGCCTCCCCTTTGTCAACAAGCACAGTTTGTTGCGCTGCAAGGCCGTTAAATAATTTCGATTGGCCATTCACTTGCACTTCAGATGCTTCATCCATTTCATTCATAGAACTCATTTTACCGCCAAAATGTTTTGCAACAAGACGTGCACCCGCTGAGATACCTAAAATCGGCAAACCAAGTTCAAAGATTGAAGGATCGATACCTAAAGCTGACGCCTCTTCAAGCGAATTTGACCCGCCTGACAAAATGATGCCGACAGCATTCATTCCTTTAATTTCGTCAGCAGTTACCGTATGCGGATATAACTCACTATATACCCCTAATTCACGGATTGTCCGCGTTAAAAGCTGGTTATAAGAGTTTCCATAATCAATCACCACAATTTTTTCCTGTTCAATTAACAAAGGAGCAGTTGACAATCGATCCACCTCTTCCAATTAAATTCGATTTACCCTCAAAATCAGTAAAGACGCGTAAGAAAGGCCTTCTTTCCACGCGTCTCGACAATCTACAAATAGCAGGCATAGGCAGACCTATCCCTGCCATCATAGACAAGCCATTATCGGTGGCTTGGTAGAAACGTCCGAACCATATTATCAGACTTATATGAGGGCTTTATCGGTTTGTTCTTTTTTCATATCTTACTCTCGAATACGTCAAAAATCAACCCGTAGCCCTATTGATTAAATCTTCCCATATTTTCTGCAACGCATGCCAGTCCTCAATATCCGTTTGGCCACCGTAGAGGCCCTTTTCATATTCCTTTGTAAGCATTGACATTTTATTTCCGCCAAAATACGTATCTACAGTCTTTGCATATTCCGACAAAGTCATCCCATTCGTCCGCTTTAAACCAAACCTTTCAAGTTGTTTCAGGAGGCTCTTATACTGCTTGACGAAAGAACGCCAATCTCCTTGTTCGGTTTTTAATGTTCGCAGTACAACTTTCGGGAGCCATTTGCCCCGGACGGAATAGAACTTCCAAATTGCAGATCCGATAATTAGCATACCTATCATAACGTACCATTTATTGTTATTGACCCACTTGCTTGCCGCTTCTACTACGGTGCTTACACCTTTTGAAGCTTTTGTAGGTTCAATCTTCTGCTGCTCAGTTTTTTCCGGAAGCTCTTTTTCTTCCATATCGGGTGCCTCTGGGTCGGTAATATCTAAATCCAAGTCAAAGCGGATACCTGATAAATTCGAGAAGCCGATTGTTGGTTCAAACGGCATCCAACCGATCCCCGGCATATACGCTTCTACCCATGAATGGGCTTCGTTATTCGTAATCGTATGTTCTCGTTCGCCTCTGCTATTCAATTTGGATTCACCAGGAGCAAAACCTTTCACCCAACGGGCTGGAATGTCAACAGCCCGTAGCATAACGACCATCGAAGTGGAAAAGTTATCGCAATATCCATTTTTCGTTTCGAAAAGGAATTGATCTACATAATCTTCATTTCCTTTTGGGGTTGCGACATTATATTGGTCATAAGTGAACCCATTTCTTGCAAAATAACGTTCAATGGCCTTCGCTTTTTCGTAGACACTTTCCTCTTTCTCCGCTATAGACTTCGCCAATTCCCTTACACGGTCAGGAAGCTGTTCGGGCAATTGCAAGTACTGAGAAAAATTTTGGCGTTCTAATTCATAATCTGCCATTGAGGTTTCCCTTAACGCTTTCAAACTATACTCTGGTTCTTTCAATTCCGTCACGAAAGTGTCCAGAGCAATTTTCTCTCCATTGGCAACTGCCCAAAAACGTCCGGAATCCTCCTCGTTTAAGAGGACAACATCAGACCTCGTGTTAATCTTTGTTGTTCCGTATGGATAAACTATGAACGGCAGAACTTCCGACATCTGTATTTCAGCCTGGACCGTTTTTCCCGCCATGTCCTCTGTTTCCAAGGAATCATTCGCAATCAATGTACCGGGAGCATAAATGGCCGGTTCTACCTCACCTGAGACTTGTTCCCAGCCTTTGGATGTGTACGTATTTTTCGTTTCAATTTTCCAATACTGTTTTTGTGGAACAGTCGCCTTAAACACAACAGTATCGTCCTTCGCAAACGGTCCGCCTAACTTTGAATCGTCGGGATCGTAACCGCTTTGCGCCATATATGCTCCGTTCCCTAGCCCCGCACCTTCTCCAGAAGCCATTGACTTAATGAACGGAACAGGATCTGGCCACGCAGGAGCTCGTTCAGGCATTAAACTCGCAAAGGCTCCACTAATTCCAACCGCAAATAGCATCGGCAATGACAGCAATGCAAAAAGTCTGCCTGACATTTGCCGTTCATGCTTTTCATATAGTTTCATAATGAACAAAAATCCGATGAGCAACAATCCTGAAACCATAATCCTAAAAATAGCGCCATCTGCCTCATACGGGCTAAATGTATCAAGAAAGGCAATGAAAACGACCGTCGCGGCATAGAACAATAAAATATTCTTTCTAACTTCTACCCAATGTCGAATTAAATAAATCGTCATCCAAAGCAAAACAAAAAACAGCAACGTCCGAAATGGATTCGTAATATTATCCCAATCTCCATTTGCAATCATGGAGACATTAGAAAATAAATTGGTAAACAGAATATTGATTTTCTGAATTGATAACAACGGCGTATGAAAATAAATAAAATGAAGAGACCAAAGAATATAGAAAGCCTTGATCGGAATCGAAAACCACCATCTCATACGAACAATGCCGATCAAAAAAGAGAGTGCGATAAATACGAGGAAAACCCCTAAATAGTTCGTATCTGTCAATGCCATTACAGGAAGCAACCATTCCCTTAGCAATAGAAATGACAAGGCATACATGAGCAACAAAAATCGTTTATCGAGCCTATCCTCCCCCATTACATCGCCTCCTCGCGAAAAGCATTCGCAAACTGCGTTTTTCTTAACGTTATTATTTTTACGCCCTTCATTCTCGCATATGATATGCGTTCAGACAGAGACTTCGGAACCCGCTTTCCCTCCCCTACAACAACGAAACAAATAATAGAGGAGTTTGCGCGTGTAGCGCCTCCTAAAGATTGCAAAATCTCCCAATCTGGACTTCCAGTAATAAAAACAATACTACCCCCAATCCTCATTGATGGTGTCCAATCCATCGAATGTGGTGGGCTCTCAACAGGCTCTATTTTTGCCAGATGGACAAGTAGATCATGAAGTTGCTCAGCCGAATGGATAAACGGATATTCAACTTTATGTTCACCAACAGAAATGAACGACACGTTCGCCTGCTGCTGGATCGCCTCTTTCACAAGGGAGGCTGCCAATTCGATCTGTTCCTCAAATTGCTCTGAAGCCCGTTCATCTAAAACAACTAATAAATCTTCAGATTGTCGGTCTTCGAATTCCTTCGTCATTAAGTTTTGAGTGCGTGCAAATGATTTCCAATGAATCCATGTGACACGGTCGCCTGCTTGATATTCCCGTACTCCTGTCGCCATTGTTGTATCTTTTATTAAAGTAAAAGGAGATGCAATCGCCCCTCGATCGTATTGCGCATCAAGCGACATATAATTCATTGGGACTGTTTTAGGAAAGACGATAATGCTCTCCCTTAACGGGATGAATGCAGTTTTGCGAATCCACCCGAAAAAGTCTGAGAGTTCTATATGGATGCCCTCAGTAATGTGCTGTCCCCTCGGCAACCGATCGATTTCATATGTCCATTCCACTTGTTTGCGCATACCGAATACAAATAGGTAGCTGGACTTGTTTTTCGCCCTTAATTCGATTTGATGGCTTCCCCATTTTTCAGTGACGATCGTATATAAAAGAGGAAAAGAAAATCTCCTTTTCAACATAACTGTTACAGTAAGTTTACCGCCATTCTCAATATTTTTTGTAAGAATTTTGCGTTCAGCCGTAATCGTATTCATCGGATAAACAAATAGTGCAATCGAATACAAAATAAACGGAAATAAAATGTAAAAAATCGTCCAGCTTACTTTGCCCCCTTGGAACATCGCAAAACCATAAGCAGATAGCAAGATGCCGACAATAAAGACAAAACGACCCGTCATAGAAAGTAGTTTTTTGCTTTTTCTCATTTCAACCGAATCCGATCAATCGGGACACTCACCTTAGTTAAAATCCGCTCAATAATTTCGCTTTTCTCAATTCCTTCATATTTCGCTTCCGGACGCAAAATAATTCGATGGCTAAATACAAACGGGGCTAAATATTTTACATCGTCTGGAGTTACATAGTTTCTTCCTTGAATTAACGCATACGCCTGACAAGACTTCATTAGCGCAAGGGATCCACGCGGACTGACGCCTAAATAGACATATGGATGAGTCCGGGTTTCAGCTGCGCATTCAACAATATAAGACTTGACCGTACGATCGACATTGATATCCGCCACCGATCGCTGGAGGTTTCTTAATTCCTCTAAAGTGATGACAGGTTTCAGTTCATCAATCGGTTTCGATCGTTCAGCTCGATCCAACACTTCAATTTCCTCCAACCTTTTCGGATAGCCCATTTTTAGTTTAAATAGAAAACGGTCTAATTGAGCTTCCGGCAATGGATATGTGCCTTCGTATTCAATCGGATTTTGCGTCGCCATAACAAAAAAAGGTTGCGGAATTTGGAGTGTCTCTCCGTCAACTGTCACTGATGACTCTTCCATACTTTCTAATAGAGCAGCCTGCGTTTTTGGCGAGGTGCGGTTAATCTCATCGGCCAACACAATATTGCCGACAATTGGACCTGGACGGAATTCAAACTCCATCGCTTTCGGATTATAGATAGAAACGCCTAATACGTCAGAAGGCAATAAGTCAGGTGTAAATTGAATGCGTTTGAATGAAGCGCTTATTGATTTTGCTAACGCTTTCACCATCATCGTCTTGCCCACGCCTGGAACGTCTTCCAATAGCACGTGCCCACCCGCCAATAACGCGGTTACGCTTAGTTCGGCGATGTCTTGCTTGCCAATCATCACTTTAGAGATATTTGCTAAAACATCATCGATCAGTTGTGCATTCGTCATCTCAATTCCTCCAATACGTACTACTCTTGATAATTGCGCCACGGTGTTTTTAAGCATTTTATCACATTTGTTAAACTTCTAAATCCGGGATGTCCGCCGGAGCTTTTTTTATTCAGCAGCTTAAATTCTACTGGCCTATACGATTCTTCCTATACTATTGCCTACAAGAGCGCAATCTTATGCCGAAGTACAGATAACATGTCCGAAAATTGACAAAATGTAACTCCATAATACCGTAATAACGAAACTCCTACAACAGCGATGGCTTGCTTGTAAGGTACACATTAGTTCAAACGATCATAAGTACCAACAGTCCAATTATAATAAAACCCCCTGACATTATCATCTACATGTCAGAGGGTTTCGCATTATTTCCAAAAACTATCAAAAACTGTAATTGGCATATGCCGTTTGTGAGCAGAGCGGAGATACAGTGCTTCAATTGTCTTTCTCGCCTTTTCATCCACTTGCTTGCCTTCTAAAAAATCATCAATTTCATCATATGTGACACCTAACGCGACTTCATCCGGAAGTGCGGGACGGTCTTCTTCCAAGTCTGCGGTCGGTATCTTAGTGTATAAATGTTCCGGACATCCTAATGCCTTCAGCAATTCACGACCTTGTCTTTTATTCAGACGGAAAATTGGCATGAGATCTGCGCCCCCATCGCCAAACTTCGTATAAAATCCGGTTAATGCCTCCGCTGCCTGATCTGTCCCCAAGACGACACAACCGTGCGCTGCGCCGATTGAATATTGGACTTTCATCCGTTCACGCGCTTTTTCGTTTCCCTTTGAATAATCGGATAGGATGACTCCTGCCTTTGCCAATGAAGCTTCACTTGCATCGACCGCTTCCTTAATATCTACCGTATAGATCAATGACGGCTTTATAAATTGAAGGGCGTCTTGACAGTCATCTTCATCGAATTGGCTTCCGTAAGGCAGACGGACTGCTATAAACTTATATCGGTCCGACCCGCCTTCCTCGTTTAGTTCATCGACAGCCATTTGCGCTAATTTCCCTACAAGCGTTGAGTCTTGACCTCCAGAGATGCCAAGGACAAAACCATTGATAAATGTATTCTTTTTCGCATACTCCTTCATAAAGTCAATCGACTTTCGAATCTCTTCCTCGGGATTAATTGTCGGCTTCACTTTCAATGCTTCGATAATTTCCTGCTGAAGTGTCAAAGCCATTCCCTCCTTATCGTAACGAATAGGCATCTACTTTTTCCTTCACTTCTTGGATGTTGCGCATCTTGTTATCCCAGCATTTCTGGCTAAGGTCAACAGGGTATTCCTCTGGGTTCAATGAACGTTTGTATTCATCCCAGAGCAAGTTTAAGTTGCTCTGCGCATATGCTCGCATTTCATTCAGCGTCGGATTCTTATAGATGATGTTTCCTTTTTCTACTACTTGTACATGTAAATTCACCGCGTCAAAATTTGTTACAAACTTCGAAATGAATGTATGGACAGGATGGAACATCTTAATGCGCTCTTCATCTTGCGGATTTTCGTCGCACATCGTTATATAATCGCCTTGAGCTTTGCCGTTCTCTCGGTCGATAATGCGATACAGTTTTTTCTGTCCAGGTGTTGTCACTTTTTCAGCGTTTGAAGAAATTTTAATCGTGTCTTCCATTTCTCCATTTTCATTTTCAATCGATACGATTTTATATACCGCCCCTAAAGCTGGCTGATCGTACGCGGTAATGAGTTTCGTACCGATCCCCCATACATCCACCTTTGCTCCTTGGGCCTTCAAGTTTAAAATCGTATATTCATCTAAATCATTTGAAACGATCACTTTTGCATCCTTAAAACCGGCTTCGTCAAGCATCCTTCGTGTTTCTTTTGATAAAAACGCAATATCTCCGCTATCCAAACGTACACCTACAAAATTGATTTTATCCCCCAACTCTTTCGCCACCTGAATCGCTGTAGGTACACCTATTTTTAATGTATTGTACGTGTCGACTAAAAAGACGCAATCTTTATGGCGCTTTGCATACGAATGAAAAGCTTCATATTCACTCTTATACGCTTGGACCATTGCATGAGCGTGAGTTCCTGCAACTGGAATGCCGAAACGTTTACCTGCGCGCACATTGCTCGTCGCTTCCACTCCGCCGATTACAGCAGCACGCGCTCCCCACATCGCAGCATCCATTTCATGGGCTCGGCGGCTGCCGAATTCCATCACAACTTCATCTTTTACAACTTGCTTAATGCGGCTCGCTTTCGTTGCAATTAACGTTTGGAAATTCACGATATTCAGCAATGCCGTTTCTACTAATTGCGCTTCTGCCAACGTCGTCTCTACCCTTAAAATTGGCTCATTTGCAAAGACTAGTTCCCCTTCAACCATCGAATAAACATCTCCGGTAAAACGGACATCCTTCAAATATTCAAGAAAATCTTCTTTATATCCTAATTCTTCCCTTAAATATGCAATGTCGCTTTCACTAAAACGGAATCCTTTTAAATAATCCAAAATACGTTCCAACCCGGCAAACACTGCATAGCCATTTCCGAATGGCAAATTTCTGAAAAACAATTCGAAAACCGCTTTGCGTTCATGAATACCATCCGCCCAATAAGATTCTGTCATATTGATTTGATAAAGATCCGTATGTAAAGCTAAACTGTCATCTGCATATTTCGTGCTCATTGCCTATCCCTTCTTCCACAATCATCTGTTGTTCTCAGTATACACTATTTACCCTAAAAAAAAGGCGAATATGCCCCTAACTAGCCTGAACCATTATGCCTATCATAGCCCCATTTAATACGTCTTCACTATAATTGATCGGCATGTGATAGAATAGCGAAAGGAAATCTTTCAAAGAGGTGCTTTTTATATGTTAGATGTGCCTAACGAACATGCTCTACGATTTCAAGATGTCAGTTTTACCATTGATCGCAAACCGATCATCCAAGGAATAACAGGCGTTTTCCCAAAGAGGAAAATTACTGCATTAGTCGGTCCATCTGGTGCCGGAAAAACAACGCTACTCAAGTTATGCAATAACTTGTTGACGCCTACCAGCGGTGTGATTTATATGAAAGGCAAACCATTGAACGAACTTGACCCAAGGAATGTGCGGAAGCAAGTTGGCATTGTTCTGCAAAATTCTCCAATTATTCAAGGCTCGGTTTATGAAAACTTATCCTTGCCTGCCCGATTGCATGGCGAAACATTATCGAAAAAAACAGCAAAGAATCTTTTATTACAAGTCGGCTTGGATGCTGAAATCCTCCAGCAGGACGCTCAAAGTTTATCTGGTGGACAACGCCAAAAACTATCGATTGCAAGAACATTAGTCAATCAATCGACGATCTTATTATTGGATGAAATCACCTCTTCCTTAGATCGCAATTCTGCTCGTGACATTGAAGAACTAATCTTCCGCCTTAACCGGACAGATCGTATATCAGTCGTTTGGATCACTCATAATTTGGAGCAAGCCATCAGAATCGCCGATCATGTATGGGTAATGATGGACGGTAAGTTGGTCGCTGAAGGTGCGAGCGATCTATTAACTTCTCCTGCAAATTATAGAGTCAAGCTTTTTGTAGAAGGCGGAGGGGATAAAAAATGAGCTATTTCACTCTCTCTTTGACACTCATTTTCGTTTTAGTTCCATTGCTTTTATCGAAAACATTAAATCTTCAATTAGAGAAAGACACATTAATCGCAACTGTCCGTTCGATCATTCAACTATTGGCAGTCGGTTATGTGCTAAAATTCGTTTTTGATTCGGAAAATCCGATATTTATCGTACTTATGATTTGCCTAATGATTGGGGCAGCTACGAATAACGCTAAGAAAAAAGGCAAAGGCATAAAAGGCATTACGTGGAAGCTGATCATCACATTTACAGCAATCGAATTGTTGACACAGGGCATTTTATTGGGACTCCAAATCGTTCCCGCCACTGCACAATATATTATTTCGATTAGCGGCATGATCATTGGCAACTCCATGGTGCTTTCCATCCTCTTTCTGAACCGCTTTACAGCCGAAATCAAAGCAAATCAGGATGAGACCGAACTAATTTTGTCATTGGGAGGAACGCCGAAGCAAGCCATCCAGCGCCAATTGCTCAACGCCATTAAAGCAAGCATGATCCCAACAATTGAAAGCCAAAAAACGATTGGCCTCGTCCAACTGCCCGGCATGATGAGCGGACAAATTATTGCTGGAGCAGACCCGGTCGTTGCCGTCCAATTCCAGTTGCTTATTCTCTTTCTCTTATTATCGACAGCTGCTATTACGAGTGTTTTATTAGGATTTCTCGCCTATCCGACGCTCTTCAATGACCGCATGCAATTATTGCGTACTATAGAAAAATAAAAAACGATGGAATGCCGCAACAGACATCCCATCGTTTTTATCCAAATACTTTTAGTCCTACCGCTCCTCCGATAATAAGCAGCAAAAATACAATCCTTTTCCATCCGGCAGATTCCTTAAAAAACAAAATGCCCATAAGCACTGCGCCTGCAGCTCCTAATCCAGTCCAAATCGCGTATGCTGTTCCCATCGGAATTTCGCGCATCGCCAAAGACAAAAAGAAGAAACCGGCGGAAAACGTGCAGATGATTGAAAGAAGCCAAACATAGTTCTTTTTCTGCAAATAAAGATTAATGCTCATCACACCAAATATTTCTCCAAAACTGGCCAAAACTAAATATACCCATGCCACTTCAATCGCCCCCTTCATCTACAGGATCGACTGTCGTCATTTTAATACCAATTACACCGATTATAATGATACCGATAAATAATATTTTAATAAAAGAAAACTCCGCTCCGAAAAATAAAAAGTCTATCAGTACAATTGCAGCGGCGCCAGATCCAGTAAAAACAGCATATACCGTTCCAGAAGGCAATTTTTCACATGCTTTAATAATCGAATAAAAACTAATAATGATTGCAATGATTGTTCCTGCCCATTCTAACGGTGTCTCCGAATAACGCAGACCGATCACCCAGAACACTTCAACGACCGCTGCCAATAAAACATAAAGCCAAGCCATTCCATGACCTCCAAATCGTATCAAAATTGCATACATACAGTATAGCAGAAACCTATAAAGAGATTTCTGAAAGAAGGCTTGCTAAATTTTCGAATATATGATAACTTTGGATAAATCAAAAATGCATAGCTTCATTCTTATCAAGAGAGACGGAGGGATTGGCCCGTAGAAGTCTCAGCAACCAGCCCGTATTGGTATGGTGCTAATTCCAAAAGGCAGATTCTGTCTTGAAGATAAGAAGATTGAATTCAACGACGATCACGCGTGTTGAGGCCCTCTTCTATCTTGGAAGGGGGCTTTTTATATGCAGCGAAAGGAAGGGTTTCATTGACGAAAAGAAGTATACATACGAACTTAGTGCAATTGGGCAATCGAAGCGACAAAAAAACAGGTGCGGTCAATCCGCCAATCTATTTATCTACCGCATACAAACATGATGGTTTAGGACTTTCCACCGGCTATGACTATACTCGGACAAAAAATCCAACACGGACCATTTTAGAGGATGGCATCGCCCAATTGGAATCTGGTGATCAAGGCTATGCGTGCAGCTCAGGAATGGCTGCCATCCAATTAGTGCTTTCCCTATTTGCATCAGGTGACGAGCTGATTGCCCCCGATGATATTTACGGCGGCACATATCGGCTTTTCGAACAATATGCCACAAATTATAATATCCGTACCTCCTATGCTTCTTTCAAAACCGTAGAAGAAGTTGAACAACAAATTACGGAACAGACAAAAGCACTTTTCATTGAGACGCCAACGAACCCTTTAATGATAAAAATAAACATTGCAGCATATGCTGAACTTGCGAAAAAACACGGACTTTACCTCATTGTCGACAATACATTTTTAACACCCTATTATCAGCGTCCTATTGAATTGGGAGCAGACATCGTCATCCATAGCGCCACTAAATATATCGGGGGCCATAATGATGTGTTGGCAGGATTAGTCGTTGCGAAAGGAGAAGCATTATGCGCGCGATTATTTGAACAACATAACGCCATCGGTGCAACCCTCTCTCCGTTCGATGCATTTTTAGTCATTCGCGGATTAAAAACATTACATGTGCGAATGAGACAGCATGATGCGAACGCAAAGGAAATTGCTGCCTATTTGGAAACTCATCCGCTTGTTACGGATGTGCTATATGCAGGTGTCGGAGGCATGCTGTCATTCCGGCTAAAAGAAAGCAGCTATGTCGACCCTTTCTTGAAAAACTTGAACTTAATTACGTTTGCAGAAAGTTTAGGAGGCGTGGAAAGCTTTATCACCTATCCGACAACGCAAACACACGCGGATATCCCCGTAGAAGAACGCGTGAAACGCGGTGTTGATAACCGTCTTCTACGCTTCTCTGTAGGGCTTGAAGAAGCGGAAGATCTGATCGAAGATTTGCACCAAGCGATCGACGCAGCTTATCAAGCAACGGAAACGGCAATTCCCCGCTAAGGGTTCATTTAATTATGAAAGAGAGTGATTGCAATGACAGTAAAAGCGGAATCAGAAATTCAAGAAGCGCTTCGTTTATTGAAAAGTAAAAAATGGGTTGATTTGACGCATACTTTCGGTCCGAATTCACCGCATTTTTTCATGTTCGATGACGCAGAATTTAAAACGCTGTTCACACATGACGATGGCTTTTTCGCACAAAACTTTTCGTTTTCTGGACAATACGGAACACATATTGATGCGCCAATCCATTTTGTGCGCGACACACGCTATTTGGAAGAGCTACAGCTGAAAGAATTAGTATTGCCTTTAGTCGTTATAGACAAATCCGCAGCAGCAGCAGCAAACAATGATTTCACATTATCTGTTCAAGATATTTTGGATTTCGAAGCTGTGCACGGAGAAATAGAAGAAGGCACCTTTGTCGCCCTTCGCACGGATTGGAGCAAAAGATGGCCCGATCACGAAGCATTTAATAACAAAGATGCCGATGGAAACAATCACATTCCCGGATGGGGTCCAGAAGCACTCAAATTACTATTCGAACATAGGAAAATCAAAGCTATCGGACACGAAACGTTCGATACCGACTCTGCAATTGATTTCCGCAAAAACGGCAAATTGATCGGTGAATATTATGTATTGGAGCAAGACACATACCAAATTGAACTAATGACGAATTTACATCTATTGCCAGCTAAAGGAGCAATCATCTTTAATATTGTTCCGAAGCCAGAAAAAGCATCGGGCTTCCCGGTTAGATCGTTTGCTATCCTTCCATAAAAAAGCCCGGTGCCCAGACTGTAGCCAAAGTGTTTTTTCACTTTGGCTACAGTCTTTTTAAGGTTCGTAGTCATGTGAGAGGAATTTGCCCAGCTTGGCTTGAGAACGCTTGCCACGTGGAAGACAATATAGGTGCGCGACGTCCCTAGTGCCTTAATTTCCGCTAAATGCGCGTAAATACAGCAAATCGCCCTTCGCCGCTCGATTGACTGCATGACCCGCCTCGTGCAGGCTCGCACGAGGCCGAGCGATGACCCGAATAGAACGTCATGTTCATGAGGGAAGGAACAAAGGAGGCAACCTAAGCTCGTTGCTCCTGCAGCAACGGTTGCATGACCAGCGTCCTACTGGCCTCAACTTAGTATGCGAACGTTTGTCAACAAGCTGAGCCCGGTGCCTCTGGGCTTTTTCCTTATCAATCGACAGAAAAGCTCATAAACGAATAGAAAAACACATAAACCTCTTTAAAAACCATTAACGCACTCTATGCATAGATAAAGCTCTCCAACAACGCATAATCCTGCTAAAGCCACATAACTTCAATACTTCCATTGCTATTATACAGTTATTTCATAAATCGAAACTTCATAAAACCGAAATAAATTCCTGTTGATTCCTGTAGAATAAGTTCGAACCATCTTTTCCGATATATTACAAAAAAGTGATTGACAACTTTGAGTGTTATGATTAGGATTGTATATAATTATCAGACTAATCATAGAATAATTGATTACCGCTCTTCTTTTTTTGCTACTAACACGAATGGAGGGTCTCTATGAATCAACCCGTCTTGAATGTCCAAGCGTTAAAAACGTATTTTTACTTGGAACAAGATTTGATCGCAAAAGCGGTTGACGGCGTCTCTTTTTCAGTTTATCCGGGAGAAACTGTTGCAATCGTTGGAGAATCAGGCAGTGGAAAAAGCATTACCGCCCTTTCAATTATGCAGCTTATTAATAAACCCGGACGCATCGTAGAAGGAACTATTCAAATGAATGACCGCAACTTGCTTGAACTAAAGGCTAAACAAATGACTTCGGTCCGCGGCAACCAAATTGGCATGATTTTCCAAGAACCGATGACAGCCTTAAATCCTGTCTTCACCATTGGTAATCAACTAATTGAAATGATCCGCAAGCATAAGAAAGTATCCAAAAATATCGCCAAGAAAAAGGCGATTGAATTGTTAAAGATTGTTGGCATTCCCCGCCCCGCTGAAATCATCAAGGAATACCCCCACCAACTTTCCGGGGGAATGCGACAACGTGTTATGATCGCCATGGCAATCTCATGTGAACCTCAACTCATCATCGCAGACGAACCTACCACAGCATTAGACGTAACGATCCAAGCTCAAATCTTAGACTTATTAATCGAAATGCAAAAGCGCTACAATATGGCACTTCTTCTCATTACACACGACTTAGGTGTTGTTTATGAATATACTGATCGGGTCATCGTCATGTACGGTGGACAAATCGTTGAACAAGCCCCGACGAAGCAACTGTTAAAATTGACAAAGCATCCTTATACACAAGGTTTGTTGAGCAGTTTGCCAAATTTGGAGGAAGATGTAGATCGTTTAGGAACGATTAAAGGAACCGTTCCGCCCGCCTACAATTTCCCTGTCGGCTGCCGATTCTCTACCCGTTGCCCGTATGCGATGGAAAAATGCAGTCAGTCCAACCCCGAACTGTTTCAATACGACATAGATCACTACGTACGCTGCTTCCTATACGACGTTGGAGGTGAAGCGAAATGACGATGGTCCAAACAACAGCGATTGAGAAAAAAATCGGCGATGAACTCGTCGTCATTCGGGATGTAAAAAAATATTTTCCAATAAAAGGCGGCGTTTTGCGGCGTACGATTGGACAACTTAAAGCAGTTGACGGCGTTTCCTTTAGCATACGCAAAGGGGAAACGTTAGGGATTGTCGGTGAATCGGGTTCCGGAAAGTCGACATTGGGACGCGTCCTCATACGATTATTAGACCCGACAGAAGGGCAAATCCTTTTTAATAACGAAGACATTACGAAATTACGTCAGCGTCAAATACGGCCAATCCGCCAAAACATGCAAATCGTCTTCCAAGACCCTTTTGCATCATTGAATGCAAAAATGAGCGTGGAACAATTAGTGGAGGAACCTTTAATTGTTCAAGGATCGATTTCTAAAAAAGAAAGAAAAGAACGTGTAAAAGCGATGATTGAGAAAGTCGGTTTACGTGTCGATGATTTGCAAAAATACCCTCATGAATTTTCTGGAGGACAAAGGCAGCGAATTAGCATCGCACGGGCACTCATATTGGAACCGAAATTTGTCATTTGCGATGAGCCAGTGTCTGCATTGGACGTTTCCATTCAAGCGCAAGTTTTGAATTTAATGAAAGACTTGCAGGATGATTTGGGTTTAACGTATTTATTCATCGCCCACGACTTAAGCGTCGTCAAACATATTAGCGATCGTGTGGCAGTTATGTATTTAGGGAGGATTGCAGAAATTGCCCCGAAAAAAGAGTTGTATGAAAACCCAATGCATCCATATACAAAGGCATTACTCTCTGCAATTCCAATGATTGATCTAAATGAAACCCCACAAACCAAAAGGGAGAAAATTAAACTGCCGGGCGACTTGCCAAGCCCTGCTAATCCACCTTCAGGCTGTGCGTTTAGAACGCGTTGTCCGAAAGCTTTTGATAGATGTGCCATTGACCGTCCAGAGTTGCAAGAGATTCAAACAGATCATTTTGTCGCTTGTCATTTATATAGCGAAGGAACGATATAATCTATCAAATGCATAGTTGTTTTACTCCGGTGTCACAGTCATTACTGCGAATTTAGGAGGTGATGCATCGATCCATATCCACTCTTCATTGATGTGTCGAAAAAAAGTAAAGGGGGACATGATGTTGACAAAGCTATATATGCACAGATTTACTCTTATCGTTCTATTGTTGATGTTTGGCATGGTGTTAGCTGCATGTAATTCTAAGGATGATGCAACGGGTGATACTGCTACCGAAACGGAAAAACCGTCAGAAGTGGCAGAAACAGAAGAAGACGAAAAAGCTGCAGAAGAAGGTCCGAAAAAGGGAGGTACAATTGTCGGTGCGATGTACTCTGCGCCGGCTGGTATGTTCAACCCGATTTTCTATGAAGATTCCTATGAAGCAAACATTATCGATTTTGTATTTGAAGGATTGGTAAGTCAAAACGAATCATTGGAATTCATACCAAGCTTAGCTGAAAAGTGGGAGACAAATGATGATCAGACAGAGATCACATTTTTCTTGCAAGAAGGAGTTAAATGGCATGACGGCGAGGAATTTACAGCTGATGATGTCGTCTATACGTACAAAGCGATGTCTGATCCGGATTATGAGTCTGCTGGCGGTGTAAGAGCAAACTATGTGCAGCCGTTATTAGGCTACGACGAATATCAATCAGGCGAAACAGATGAATTTGTTGGTGTTGTCGCAGACGGAGACTATAAAGTAACGTTTAAGTTTGCAGAGCCGAACGTCTCTCCTCTTTATTATGCAAGCTTCCCGATTATCCCGGAGCATATTTTTAAAGATATTCCGGTAAAAGACATTCCGGAAGCTCCTGAATCATTGCAGCCAAATAAATTAATCGGTACAGGGCCATTCAAATTTACGGATATGATCGAACGTGAGCAATATGTTTTATCCCGCAATGACGATTATTGGAAAGGTGCACCGCTATTAGATGAAATCGTTTGGAAAGTCGTTGCACAATCGGTCATGATCGGGTTACTTGAAAAAGGAGAAATTGATTTTGTGGCAAGTCCTGGCGGCATTGCACCTGCAGATTATGATATCGTCAATGACTTTGGCAATGTTGTCATTGTAGAGCAAGCTGATTTCGGCTATCAACTTTTAGGCTTTAAACATAACCATCGAACAACAGCAGACGTTGAATCAGGCGCGTTGACACCTGATAACTGGGTTCCGAACAAAAAACTGTCTGATCCGAAAGTGCGTCAAGCGATCGCTTACGCTGTCAACCGTGTCGGGTTAGTCGGTGAAGGGCATGGCGAAGGATTATTGCACGGCAGAGGGCAACCGATTAACTCGCCGATTGCCCAACAAATGTGGGCATACGATGAAAATGCAGTTACAAAATATGATTATGATCCAGCAAAAGCTGAAGCGATGTTAGATGAAGCGGGTTATGTTGACGTGAATGGAGACGGTTTCCGAGAAGATCCAGATGGCAACGAGTGGGTCTTGAACATGGATTACCCTCTTGGAAATGAATTGCGCGAGCGCTCAGCTCCGATCATCCAAGCCGATTTAGAAAAGGTCGGCATTAAAGTGAACTTGCGCCAGCCATCTGAAATGTCTGTTTACGTTCCTGAACTAACAGATGACAATACAGATTGGGATCTATATTTGATCGGCTGGAATCTGAGCAGTACAGATCCAGACCCATCCGGATTATGGGCAACAAGAGCGGGTTACAACTTCTCTCGATGGAACAATCCAAAGTCGGAAGAACTGCTTCAAAAAGCGGTAAAAGCGCCAGAAGCATTTGATCAAAAATATCGTGAGGAAGTTTATGCTGAGTGGCAGAAACTCTTCTCTGAAGACTTGCCTGCATTGCTTCTATATGCACAAAACAGCCTATGGGCATACAATGACCGCATTCAAGGCATTAAAATCCTTCCACACACGATGTATCAGGATTCCCATGAGTGGTGGGTTGAAGACGCAGAATAATTGAGGGAGGATACGCGAGAGTATGCAAATGCATACTCTCCCCCTTTAAGGGAGGAAGATGGATGGTTCAATTTATCATTAGAAGAATTCTCTTATTTATCCCGATGCTGTTCGCGCTATCGATTATCGTCTTCGGCCTCGCAAAAGCTGCTCCAGGCGATCCATTTTCAGGCAAGATTCTTGATCCTGATGTCGGCATGGAAGTTTACGAGAAACAGCGGGCTGAATTAGGTTTGGACAAACCAATCCCTGTCCAATACATAAATTGGGCAAAAAAAGTCATTCGCGGCAATTTCGGAGAATCGATTACGTACAAAGGAAGATCAGTAGAAAGCCTTATTAAAGAACGTTTTATGAACACTGTCTATTTAGGAATCTTTGCTCTCGGCATTACATTGATCGTTGCAATACCGATCGGGATCTATTCTGCAAGGCATCCTTATTCTTTAATGGATTATGGAACAACAACATTTGGATTTTTCGGGCTCGCTGTTCCTAATTTCTTTTTCGGTTTAGTTGTTATCTATTTATTCGCCATTAAATTAGGTTGGTTTCCTGCTCAAGGTACAATTTCTAATAATAAATTAACCGGCATTGCAGAAATTAAAGATCGGCTTCATCATATGATATTGCCCGGGCTGACATTAGGTCTTGCAAGTACAGCTGGGTATATGCGTTATATGCGCTCAGAAGTGATGGATGTATTGGGGAGCGATTATATTCGGACGGCAAAAGCAAAAGGGATGTCAGATCGCAATGTACTATATAAGCATACTTTGCGCAATGCGTTAATTCCAATCATTACTTTATTAGGGATGGAATTAGGGCCGTTGCTTGGCGGAGCAGTAATTACGGAGCAAGTTTTCAATTTCCCCGGCATTGGCACTTTATTCATTGGATCAGTCGTGAACCGTGACTATCCTGTCGTTATGGCAATCGTTCTTCTATTAGGGGTAGCTGTCTTAGTGGGGAATTTATTAGCCGATATCTTTTACAGCATTGTTGATCCGAGGATTCGTTATGATTAGGGCGGTGATTTGATATGCATTCAATTAATGAAGATGAGTTGCAACCTCAAGAAAGCACAACACAAATGGTACGCAAACATAGAAGCCCCTTTCAATTATCTCTTCAGCGATTTTTGAAAAATAAACTTGCAATTGCAGGTATGGTAGTTTTGACGATTATGATTTGTGCTGCTATTTTTGCGCCGTTGCTGACCGACCACGATCCGTTGGAGCATAATTTGATGAAAGTCGAACAAAGTCCAAATAGCGAACATATTTTAGGTACAGACAGCTCTGGGAGAGATAATTTTGCTCGTCTGCTGTACGGCGGCAGAATTTCACTCGTTATCGGTTTTAGCACGATGTTATCCACTCTACTCATCGGTCTAATTTTAGGCGTGATCAGTGGCTATTATGGCGGCAAGATCGACAGCATCATAATGCGGTTAAGTGATCTTGTCTTAGCATTGCCGTTCCTCGTTTTGGCCTTGACAATTATTGCGATCATGAAAAAGGTTACGATTGGCTTGTTCGTTGTCATCATAGCGATTGTCAGCTGGCCGAGCTTGACCCGAATCATTCGCGGCACTTTCCTTTCACTGAAAGAGCAAGAATTCGTCTTAGGTGCCAGAGCAATCGGTGCGAGTGACTTCAGAATCATTTTGCGTCATTTCCTGCCAAACGCGATAGGACCGATTATTGTCAACGCTACGTTAATGATGGCAACGATGATTATCGTTGAATCGGGCTTAAGTTTCATCGGCATGGGCATCCCTCAGCCAACACCAACATGGGGAAATATGATTTCTGAAGCGCAAGGGCTCCGAATACTTCGTTATCACCCTGAGGCATGGATTCCTCCAGGACTCGCCATTTTACTAACTGTATTAAGCATTAACTTTATCGGTGACGGCCTGCGTGATGCTTTCGATCCGAAAAGCGAACGACGGTAATTAAACATGGATAATGATTAGTTATCGTAAACTGTAGACAAAGCAATACATTATTGACTTTGTCTACAGTCGTGATCAAATTGCTCAACTTACTTATAACGCTTCACACAGAAGAGCCTATAATGCCCTCTTCAATGTTCAACTGCCTTCACTTTGCTTAACCCGCTTCCTGCGAACCCATCGAAGTATGCGAGCGCTTGTCGTCAAGCTAATACGGCCTCATATCGGCCTTTTTTATTTCTTACAAAAACCAATAAGATAATAGAGCCCGGAACGATGACTTCGTTCTTTTGCTATTGTTTTTAGCTTTGCGCTCCATCCGGTACTCATTCACTTCTTGTTGTATATCTTGCATATGTCGTTGGACGACTTCTCTATCAGTAAAATACATTTTTTTATTCTCCTCTTGGAGAGGAACCTGAGAACTTGATTATGAAAGAAAACTTAATTTCCGCAAATGCCTATCATGTTCAATACAACTCGGAGATTCCCACTCCACCAATTTTTTATATTTGTTTTTCGTTTCGTTTTTCCACAATACAATTTGTTTTCCAATCATTTTATTCTTCCTCCTTTTTTTATTTTTCTGCTGCTCGGCCTATGGAAACCTTGCTACCCGCTTCCTATAGACCATTCCTTTGTGAACTTTCGCGCTTGAATTGCAAACATACTCAAAACTCCTTTTCAATTTATTTATGTTACACGCCGAAGCGTGGAAACACCAAAATTCGGAAAATGAAGACGCAAAAAAGCACACGCCTTTTAACATAAGCGTGTGCTCATAAAAAAAGAACGGCAATCATGCCATCCAAGGTTAATTTTTTGCAGAATAAACCTTCGGCAGGCACGGAATTTGTATTTGGTTAAATTGAGATGTAAATAAATTAGTCATTTTCCGTACCTCCATTTCCTAATTGATGATTTAACTACTTGAGGATACCATTTCCAATTTGCAATTGTCAATACTTTTTATAAAGTTTTTATTTTCCTTCCAAGAAAATAAAAAGGGGCTGTCCAGAAAGTCAGTGAAAACTGATTTTCTGTGATAGTCCCTTTCTGGTTGGAGAATAAATGGGGAACCCCTGACAACCGTCGCTTTCC
>NZ_JBHTLT010000115.1:0-23175 GCF_042679045.1 Sporosarcina contaminans
CAGACAAGGCGCGAAGTCGAGCGAAGACCCGAATAGAACTTAAGGTTCATGAGGGGACGAGCGAGACGAGCAACGCAGTATGCGAGCGTTTGTCAACAAGCTGAGCCATCCAGCTTAATGGATGGCTTGCAATGTTTAATTCCAATGATACGGTGTTTCTTGGTAAACATAATAATTTAGCCAATTAGAGAACAACAAATGCGTATGGGATCGCCAAGTATTCAATGGCTTTTGAGATGGATCATCATTTGGGAAGTAATTTTTCGGAACATTCACTTCAATACCTTTTTTAACATCACGTTCATACTCTTCGGATAGCGTTGAAGCATCATATTCAAGATGTCCAGTAATCATAATTTGCTTACCGTCATTCGACAACACGATGAAAGCTCCGGCTTCTTCCGAGACAGATTGAAGATGAAGCCCCGGATTTTTTTCGATTTCTTCAATCGATACTGTCGTATACCTCGAATGTGGCGCTTCAAAAATATCGTTAAATCCTTGAGTCAACTTTACCGTTTGATCTGATAAAGTATGATGAAAAACCCCTGATAATTTTGCGGGCAATCTATGTTTTTGTATGCCGTAATGATGATACAATGCCGCTTGTGCTCCCCAACAAATATGGAGAGAGGATGTGACATTTGTTGTCGACCAATCCATAATGCGCTGGAGTTCATTCCAATAGGCGACTTCTTCAAAAGGCAAATGCTCAATTGGGGCACCCGTAACGATCAAGCCATCATATTTTCTATGTCGGACTTGGTCGAAAGTCGAGTAGAAAGCATCCAAATGGCTTTTGCTAACATTTTTTGATTCGTAGGTAGCTGTATTCAAAAACGATACATTCACTTGCAAAGGTGTATTTCCTAACAATCTCAAAAGTTGCAATTCCGTTTTTTCCTTTTCAGGCATCAAATTTAAAATTATGATATTCAAAGGACGTATATCTTGGCTTGTTGCTCTTTTTTCGTCCATAATGAATATTTTCTCTTCTTTCAACAATTCACGTGCTGGCAAATTATATGGAATGTTGATCGGCAATGTCTTTTCCCCCTTTTTCTAAAAAAAGCTGCAAAACCAAAATAAAACCCTCATTCCGTTAGATAGGAACGAGGGTTTCTGTCAGCTTCATCGTTCTTATCTTTCAAGAATTAGCTCGCATTGGCAAGCCGATCGTTCGGAAAACCGAACGTCTTGTTGGAGGTAGCACCTTCCTGCAATCGCAGAGGTTGCTGAAGCGTCATTGGGCCAAATCCCTCAGCTTCTCTTGATAAGAATTATTCAATTGAAGACCATTATACCATTTTTCATAACTTTGTATACATCTTTTTTCCGGCAGCGGCTATTGGCTGATTTTTGCTTTCGAAAAGCCTAATCCTAATATTTCCGATGCATTGAGGAAAATAACAAATGAAGACGGCTCTGCAGTTTGCAACAGTTTTTTCAAATAAACTGCCTCAGACTGTTCAACGACACATAAGATCATCGTTTTCTCATTGTCGGAATATCCCCCGGTCGATTTCACTTTTGTAAATCCACGATCGATTTCATCTTGTATGATGGACTTAATTTTCTTTTCATTTTCGGTAATGATCAAAACTAATTTTGTCGGTGATGTTTGTAGCTGTACGAAGTCGATTACTTTACTCGTCACATAGATTGACATTAATGCATATAAAGCTAATTCAAAATTAAAGACAAAAGCTGATGTGACAACAACGATCCCATCTACGATGAGCTGTGAGAAACCGCTTGAAATTCCGGTATATTTCTTCAGAATTTGAGCAATTAACGCCGTTCCCCCAGTTGACCCATTTCCCCGATAAACAATTCCGAGTCCGATACCGAGCAAAATACCGCCGTAAATAGAGCTTAGCAATGGATTGTCAATATTGACCGACAAATCTTTCGATAGCCAAATGACAAATGGAACAAAAAATGTACCAACAATTGTTTTGGCGCTAAATTCCTTTCCAACTAAAATCAAGCCTAAAACGATTAGCGGAATATTAATAAGCCATTGGACGTACGCAGGCTCATAACCGAATAATTCATATAGAATGGTGCTAATTCCTGAAACGCCTCCAGCAGCAATTTTCGATGGAAGCAAGAAAATGTTAAAAGCCAAGCCAACAAAAGCAGAACCGATAATAATTTGTATATAGTCAAATACAACGGATTTTTTATGAATGAATGACATCGTAATTTCTCCTTTCTTAGACTTACTTATTCTAACAGAAATTAGCCTTTTTATAACTATTTTCAAAAGCTCACCTACTAATCAAATACTTTCAATGAGTATGAAGTTTTAAAACCTTTATAAAAGGAATAGTATAAATAGGAAAAATAAATATATACTATTCTATATTTTGTATCTTTTATAAAACTTTAGTATACTTGATTACAAGAAAACCAAATGTGAGGGAGGATATTATGCGAAGTTTAGGGATTGTAAGGAAAATCGATCACTTAGGACGTATCGTTATTCCTAAAGAACTTAGAAATACGTTAAAGTTAGAGAAAGGTGCACCAATGGAAATATTCGTTGATGACGATATGATTGTGTTAAGAAAATACGTTGTAGATGAAGCTTGTATCGTCACTGGTGAAATTACTCCTGAAAACAAACGGCTTTCTAATGGCATGTATATCAGTCCTAAAGGTGCGGAAATCTTAAAAAAAGAAATTGCAGAAAAGAAAGAGCAATGGAAATGATTGAGGGGGAGCATTGATGGATATTTTCGCCCATCGGGGTGCTTCAGGCAATTTTCCCGAAAATACGATTGCCGCTTTTAAAGAAGCGGCGCGCCTTCCAGTGAGAGGTGTAGAATTCGATGTTCATATGACATTTGATGGACAACTTGTTGTCATCCATGATGAATCGATAGATCGAACATCGAATGGATCGGGGTTCATTAAAGATTTAACTTTATCCGAGCTAAAAGAATTTGACTTTGGCAGTTGGTTTTCCCCTGATTTCAGCGGTGAAAAAATCCCAACCCTTCCCGAAGTATTAGATGTATTTTCACGAACGGAACATTTGCTTAATATTGAGCTAAAATCGGATATTTTCCCTTATGATGGCATGGTAGAAAAAGTATTGGACATTATTCAAGAAAGGGGAATTGAATCGAGAGTGATTCTTTCTTCCTTCGATCATAGCGCAATCCAAACAGCTAAAAATTTAATGCCACAAATCGAAACGGGAGCACTTGTTATGGAAGTGTTAGTGAATCCACTTTCCTATTTACAACAAATACCGGCAGATGCTTTTCATCTTCTCTTTCCGACTGCACTTCGACCATCTATGCAAGAAATAATCAAACAGCAAGTGCCTATTCGGGCTTTTACAGTGAATGATCCAGAACATGCCGCTCTATTAAAAGAAGCAAAAGTGCAAGCGATTTTTACCGATTTCCCGGAGGAAATGGTTTCATTTTTTCCATAAAAAAAGATATCGATCCACAATAGACTGGATCGATATCTTTTTAATTATGCTGAGCAACTGTCAATAAACGATTCAATTTCCTCTTTCGTTTTACGATCCTTGCTTACAAATCTTCCTGCCTCTTCCCCATTATGGAAAGCGATAAAGCTTGGAATTCCGAAAATGTCCATCTCCTGACAAATTTCAATAAATTCATCTCGATCGACATAAATAAATTCATATTCCGGATAATCCGCTTCGATTTGAGGTAGAATCGGTTCGATGACACGGCAATCTGGACACCAATCCGCCGAAAACATAAAAATAGTTCTTTCCTCATTTTTCAATTGCTCAAATTGCTCTTTCGATTGCAACTTCTCCATTCCTATCAGCTCCTTCTTTCTTTACCTAAGTTCATTCTATCTCTTTCTCCCTGAAGGTACAATTCATGAAATTTGCAAAACGGGGAAACATAGTGAATGAAAAAGGAGGGTTTCTCTTGAGCCGCCATTGTATATACATCTCTATTATCATTATGTTTGTATTATTTTTTATGCCTTCTGTCTCCTCTTCGCAAGAATTGACTCAAGAGGAAATTTACGACCAACGCATGGCGCTTTATTTTCAATTCGCTGATGAAATAGTGCCATGGTATCATTTAGCTGCCATTGACCAATACGAACGGAATATCCAGCAAGTACGGAACGATCTTCCGAAGAAAGATGGATTAATTGCCATCCTATTTTCAGATGAATATTGGAGAGGAGCATTGAACCCTCATCTCAAGGATACCGACCCTGACTCCATTGCATTTTTCGGAGGACATGGCGTAGATGGAAACGGAGATGGAGTCGCTGATTTCAATCAACCTGAAGATGTATTAATGACAATGGCTAATCATTTGCGCCAGTTCGGCCCATCAGAAAACGAATTCAAAGCTGCTTTATGGCAATATTACAAACGTGAAGATACAGTCAAACAAATTTACACAATCGCTCAGTTGTATGAGCATTTTGAAACAATCAACTTGGATGAACATACATTTCCAATAGCTAAAGGCCATCATTACACATACCGTGGAACATGGGGTTCAAGCCGCGGCTGGGGCGGCAGAAGAATTCACGAAGGTACAGATATTTTCGCCGGCTATGGCGTTCCCGTATTGTCTACTTCATACGGTGTCATTGAAATTATGGGCTGGAACGATTATGGCGGTTGGCGCATCGGTATCCGGGACAACCATAATACGTATCATTACTTTGCCCACTTGGCGTATTATGATAAAGGAATAAAAGAAGGCGATATCGTCGAACCAGGCACACTCATCGGCTTCGTCGGCAGTTCTGGCTACGGAAAAGAAGGCACATCTGGAAAATTCCCACCACACCTCCATTACGGCATGTATAAATACAACGGGCGAATCGAATGGTCATTTGATCCTTACCCATCATTGCGTATATGGGAAAGAAATCGATAACAACACGCGGGGCAATAACTATAGAGCAGATGGAAACTTGAAGTTAGGACAGTAAATGCATAACTCGCACGGCTGTTCTATTACTGGCGCAAGTTGATTGTTTACTGGCGCAATAGAGCCGTTTATTGACGTGTTTTACAGCATTACTGGCTTAGGTCGGTTGTTTACTGGCACGTACTGCATTCGAACAGCGCGGGACACTCACTTACTTTGCACGAGAACGGTTTATTAACGTAATGATAGTATAGACTTACAAGAACCTAAACAAAACAGGCTACCTTCATCATTGGTAGCCTGTTTCTATGTCAAATTTGTTATTCAATGTTTTATTCAAGAAAGTATAAACATCCGTCAGTTCTTCGATAATTTTAACGGTCGGTTTACCGAGCCCGTGGCCTGCATTTTTTTCGACGCGCAATAAAATTGGATTGTCACCAATGTGAGCTTCCTGCAATGTCGCAGCAAATTTTTTCGCATGCAATGGGACAACTCGATCATCTGTATCAGCAGTTGTAATAAGTGTTGGCGGATAGGCCGTTCCGTTTTTCACATTATGCAATGGAGAATATTTGTACATAAACTCAAAATGCTCCGGATTCTCTTCTGCATTGCCATAGTCCGTTACCCAATATCTCCCGACCGTGAATTTATGGTAGCGCAACATATCCGTAACCGGCACTTGACATACTGCGGCTCCATACAAGTCTGGACGCTGCGTAATGCATGCACCGACCAACAGTCCACCGTTGCTGCCTCCCATAATGGCAAGCTTCGCTGTTTTCGTATAGTTTTTCGCAATTAACCACTCAGCAGCTGCAATAAAATCATCGAATACATTTTGTTTGTTTTCCAATGTTCCAGCTTTATACCATTCTTCTCCAAACTCACCGCCGCCGCGTAAATTAGCAACCGCGTAAATGCCTCCCTGTTCAATCCATAATCGTTGTGCCGGTGAAAATGATGGAGTCAAACTCACATTAAAGCCTCCATAGCCATAAAGAAGCACCGGGTTTTCCCCGTTCAATTGCAGTCCTTTTCGGCATGTGAGGAACATCGGAATTTTTGTTCCGTCTTTCGATGGATAAAACACTTGAATTGTTTCATAATCAGTTGTATCGAACAACTCCACTTGCTCAAAGATTGTTTGCAAATTACTATTTTCAAAGGAATATTTTGCAATCGTAAGAGGGGTCAAATACGACGTATAGCCGATGTACATTACATCTTCCTCTTTTTTTCCTGTAACATTCGAAATCGATATAAAATCCGGTAATGGAACTTCGTTTAGAAGTTTTCCAGTTGTTGAAAATACTTTTAATTTATAATACGCATTGTGCAAATAACAGACGACAAATTGGTTGTTAATCATCTTCGCGAATGAAAGAACGTCTTCTTGCTCGCTAATTACATCTTTCCAATTTTCTTTTTCAGGATGATCCAAATGAACAGCAATGATCTTCTCTTTTGGTGCGTCATGATTCGTCACAAAATAGAAAGTCTTACCGTCATTTCCTATAAAACTATATTCCCCATCATCTTTTGCAAGCAAATGGATGAATTCGCCGCCTTCTATCAAATCTTTATAATAAATGCGGCTCTTATTTTCCGTCCCTTTCCACACTGTTAATAGTAAATATCGATAGTCATCCGAATAGGAAGGATTGAACGACAATTCCTTGTTTTTAGGGTCTTCGTATATTAATGAATCATCATCTTGTGAAGTACCGACTTTATGATAGTAGACTTTATTATAATTGCTTTCATCTCCTGCAGAAACAGTGCCCGGCTCGGGAAAACGGTTATAATAAAATCCGGTTCCTTCCTCATTCCATGCGATGCTGCTAAACTTGCACCAACGGAGAAGATCAGGTTCATCCACCATCGTCTCCAAATTTTTAACGCGTATTTCCTGCCAGTCGCTTCCGTTCAACGAAATTCCATACGCCAAACGCCTTCCGTCTTTTGTGAAGGAGAGATTTGTAATCGCAGCAGTTCCTTCTTCATTTATCGTATTTGGATCTAAGACCGTTTCTAAATCCTCTGATTCAAGATCCTTCGTCCGATAAAATACGGCTTGGTTTTGAAGGCCATCATTTTTATGAAAATAGTAGTATTCACCCTCTTTATGCGGCACTGAATACTTTGGATAATTCCAGAGGCTTGTTAGCTTCTCTTTTATTTGCTCCCTTTGTTCATATGACGATAAAAATTCTTTTGTAACAGCATTTTGCTCATCTACCCACTGCTTGACTTTCTCATCATTCGGATTTTCCAGCCATCGATATGGATCTGCTACTTCAGTTCCATGAAAATTTTCGATTGTTACCTCTTCATTTGTTCGTACCCCCATAATACTCCCCCTCCGCCTAACTATTATACAATTGCCATTTTACCATACAATTCCGAAGTTTCACATCTCGAATAAAAAACAGCCGGCAAATTCTTACCGACTGTTCCTCTGTTTTAATCCTTCTTTTGTGGTTCCATATGCAATGGAGGCGGGATCACCCAGCCCTTTTCTTTGTTCATATTCAACAACTTCATTCCAAACGCCAATTTGTCAGTTAAAAACTTGCCAAACATCATCGCTATATCTTCGCGAATGCTTTGACCAATCACTTGGCTACAAGATACGAGTCCTTGCCCGACATTGATCGAAACTGCAGCTGAAATTTCAGGATCCATGAACCTCGCACCCATCGGAATATCCTCTGCACTTGCCTTGCCACGTTCCGGCAGCGATGGTGGAGGTGTTATCCCATTTTCCTTTAATACTCTTTGCACTTCCTTGTTTTCAGCTTTCATCGTATCAACAGCTTCTTTCAACAAGTCGATCAGATCTTTGTCCCCTGCATGGTTAATGAATGCTTCATACCCACTAATCATGCCATTATTCGCTCCAACATATGCCCAGCAGCCAATTACTTCTCCATAATGCAACGGCTCTTCTTTAGGGTTGCCATTTAAAATACCCATTTTGTTCTCCTCTTTTCCATGTATCTTTACTTGCCAATTTTATTTTGTGATGAAAGTCGATTTTTATGTATGAAATAAAAAATATTTAATTTAGTGATTGACTTATTGTAAAAAACGTGTATCATACTATATAATATTTTTTAATTAACTACGATGAAGAAGACAATCTTTTCAAATGGAATGTTAAGAGAGCTGATGGGTGGTGAAAATCAGTCGTTTCTTTGGAAAGCAGCACTTCCGAGTAGGTGATCAGAACTTGAAGTATGATCATCCGCTTCATGCACGTTACGCATCAATGAAGGCTGTTTTACAGCAAAAAAGGGTGGCACCGCGTGTTTTTCGCCCCTTGCTTTTTTAGGCGAGGAGTGAAAAGCTTTTTTATTTCATTATTTGGTAACGTATGTTTATTTATAAATGATGATTTTTGTTCGTTTTTGGATGGGTTTTCATAATAATTACTTTGAAATCTAATGTTTATTCAACGAAATACCGAACTATGCCATTGACAAACGTTTTATGTATGCTATGATAGTTGAAAATTCAATAAAGTATCTGTTGTGACGGAGATACGTTTTCCAATAAGGATTCTTCAGAGAGCTAATGGTTGGTGAAAATTAGCGTTTTCTATGGATTTCAGCACTCCCGAGCTGATAAGCTGAACTTTTTCAGTAGGCTTATCCGATTCATGCACGTTACGCATTTGAACGAAGACTGCGATTAATAGCAGTGAATGAGGGTGGCACCGCGTAAGCTTATCAAGCTTTTCGCCCCTTGCAACTTTTTGCAAGGGGATGAAAGGCTTTTTTTATTTTATTTTGAGGAGGAGATTTTATGTTATTCGATCAACAATTTTTACGCATTCCAGGACCAACGCCAATTCCACCAAGTGTGGAAAGAGCAATGAGCCAGCCGATGATTGGTCATCGCGGCATAGAAACTTCGGAATTACTGCAATCCATTAAACCTCGCCTGAATAAGGTGTTTGGCACTAAACAAGATGTACTTATTGTTGCAGGCAGCGGCACTGCAGGGCTTGAAGCGGCAGTTGTCAATTCTGTCCGTCCTCTCGATGAAGTGCTTGTCATCGTTACAGGCGCTTTCGGTGTGCGATTCGCTAAAATTTGTGAAGCATATGGGATTCATGTTCATCGTATGGATTATGAATGGGGCAAAGCTTTTAATCCGGAAGAAGTTACACGTTATTTGGAACAGTATCCGGAGATAAAAGTTGTCTTCGCTACCTATTGTGAGACATCGACTGGTGTGTTGAATCCGATCGATCAGTTAGGTGCGATCGTCAGGGAAGTGTCAGATGCACTCGTTATCGTAGACGGCGTTTCTTGTGTAGGAGGCGTTGAAACAAAAATGGATGAGTGGCAAATCGATATCGTTGTAACCGGTTCTCAAAAAGCATTTATGCTGCCTGCAGGGCTGACTTTCATCAGTGTTAGTGAACGTGCTTGGAATGTAATCGAATCAAATCCAAACCGTGGTTTTTATTTTGATCTCACTAAATATCAGAATAACTATGAAAAAGATACAACGCCGTTTACCCCTGCCATTTCTTTATTGTTTGGACTTGAACAAGTTTTGAACTTATTAGAAGCAGAAGGGCTGGAGGAAGTGTACGCACGCCATCAATTGATGATGGACATGACAAGAGCCGCTTTCCGTGCACTGAATATTCCACTTTTGACAGAAGATAAAGATGCTTCTCCGACTGTTACGGCAGTTCAGCCAGATGACTTTGACGCAGAGTTGTTCCGTAAAACGATCAAATCACAGTTTGGGCTTTCTGTTGCGGGAGGCCAAGAACATTTAAAAGGCAAAATTTTCAGAGTGGGTCATATGGGTTTTTGTTCGCCTGCCGATGTTCTTCAAACAATTGCCATGATGGAAATCGGCATGAATAGGATCGGCAAGGAAGTTCAATTAGGCGCAGGTGTAGCTGCGGCTCAGCAAATTTATGTAAAGAAAGGTCGGGAAAATAAATGCCAATTCAAGTTTTGATTAGCGATCCGCTCAGCGAAGACGGAATTTATCCGTTGCAGCAGGCTACAAATATCCAAATTGAAGTAGCGACTGGATTAAATGAGGATGCATTGCTTGAAAAAATAAAAGACTTCGATGCGCTCATCGTTAGAAGCCAAACACAGGTAACTCGGAAAGTAATCGAGGCAGCTGAAAAGCTAAAAATGATCGGCCGCGCAGGTGTCGGGGTTGACAATATTGACTTGGAAGCTGCTACAGAACACGGCATTATTGTCGTCAATGCACCCGATGGCAATACAAACTCAGCTGCAGAGCATACAATTGCGATGTTGACCGCTCTTGCAAGAAAAATCCCACAAGCTTTCAATGCATTGAAAAATGGCATATGGGATCGAAAAACATTCATCGGCGTTGAACTGAAAAATAAAACTTTAGGAATCATCGGGCTTGGACGAATCGGAGCAGAAGTCGCAGCGCGCGCAAAAGGGCAACGGATGAACGTCATTGCGTATGACCCATTTTTGACGAAAGAAAAAGCGCAGAAAATGGGCATCGATTTTGGAACGGTGGATGACGTCATACGTGCTGCCGACTTCATTACCGTCCATACACCTTTACTGAAAGAAACTAAGCATTTATTAAACAAAGAGGCATTTGCTGCAATGAAGGACGGTGTTCAAATTATCAACTGTGCACGCGGCGGCATCATTGACGAAGAGGCATTATACGATGCGATTGTTTCCGGTAAGGTAGCTGGCGCTGCGTTAGATGTTTTTGAAACAGAACCTTTTCTCGATCATAAATTGCTCACATTGCCGCAAGTAATTGCTACGCCGCATCTGGGGGCAAGCACTGTTGAAGCGCAAGAAAGTGTGGCGATTGATGTAAGCAATGATATCGTCGCATTTTTCAATGGCGATCCAGTACGCAATCCAGTCAACCTGCCATCTGTTTCAAAAGATGTTCTTTCAAAGATTGAGCCGTTCTTCGATCTATCCGAAAAATTGGGTGTTTTCCTATCAAGGATGACCAATGAAGCAGTTGAAGAAATCAATATTAAATACGCTGGGGAGCTTGCCAATTATGATGTCCGGGCTTTAACAAGAAATACAGTGAAAGGAATTTTGAAGCGAAATTTAGGGTCACACGTCAATGACGTCAATGCGAAATTCATGGCGGACCGTTTCGGAGTAAAAGTAAATGAACATAAAACAACGACCGCTAAAGGATTCCTGCATTTAATAACCGTTGAGTTACTAACGGCAACGACGACACACCGTGTTGCCGGAACTTTATTGAATGGGTTAGGCGCACGAATTGTTAAAGTGGATGATTATGTCGTTGATATCGTGCCGGAAGGTCATTTGCTATATATTGAACATAAAGATCAGCCTGGTGCAATCGGAAAAGTAGGTACACTTTTAGCGATGGAAAACATTAATATTGCAACAATGCAAGTCGGCCGATCAGCTGCCGGCGGCGATGCCATTATGATGCTGACTGTCGATAATGTTGTGCAGCCCGAAGAAATTGAAAGGCTGATTGCATTGGAAGATATTTTTGCGGTAAAAGCGATTGATTTGTAAAATTAGAGGCCTCAATGATGGCCTCTAATTTTTTCGATAATATCGAATAATTTCTCCAAATGATCGATCTCATATACCGGAATAATATCTGGATGCGGGCCATTCCCTTCCCGGTTAATCCATACAGTTTTTATATTGATGCTTGCTGCCCCTAAAATATCCGTTAGTAAATTGTCTCCGACCATCAACGCCTCATTTGCTTTTGTGTCTGTCAATGAAAGCACGTGTTGAAAAATCGTTGCATCAGGCTTCCCGATGCCAAAGTCTCCTGAAATGATAATTTCGTCAAAATAGGTCGATAGTTCTGGTACAGCATCCAATTTGGTATATTGCAAAGAAGGTGCCCCATTCGTCAATAGCACTAATTGATATTTCCCCTTCAACCGATCCAGTACGGAAAACGTTTCATCATAGACGAACGGTGATTGCTTGCGATGTTCGATAAACCTTTTAGATAATTTTTCTCCTAATTCAGCATCACGAATGCCCAACTTCACAAGTCCCTCTGTCCATGCAGAGCGTTGGTATTCAGAAATCATCGCATTCATTTTTTTGAAGCCTTCGCCAGCATCGTCAAATGTCCCCCATAGCCCTTCAAATGGATTTATGCCGATCATTTGTGTAAAAGCATATGTATCATACGTTGCATAAAGCTTCCTCGCCATTTCGCGCACTGCACTCTCCAAGCGAGTAGCTTCTACATCGATTTGCCCTTCTACTTCTTTACACGTCTTTTCAAATGCGGTTGCTACACTTTTTTTATCCCATAATAATGTATCATCCAAGTCAAAAATAATTGTCTTGACCATTTACGACCTCTCCCTTCAAATTTAATTATACACGAAATAAAATTCCGACTTTTAAAAATGAAAAGATGCTATAAAAGAGATACATTGGTTATAATGAAACCATTATCGAGCGAGGAGGCAAATCAGAATGAATCGTCATTTTTTTATCGGCATAAAAGCCCCGACAGCCATTGAAGAAACAGTTGTACAATTAAGAGAAAAGTATAAACTGCCACAATCCTATAAAGTCATCCCACATTTGGATGACCTCCATATTACCCTATTTTTTATCGGTGCACTTTCAGAAGACAGACTTCCCTCTTTGCAGTCAATGTTGCAAAGAACTGCAGAAAATCATGAAAGCTTCAATTTATTTGTTGATGGACTTTCTTATTTTGGTTTACCGAAAGATCCGCGGGTCGTCTACTGTTCGATCAGCCCATCCGATGAGCTATCCGATTTGCAACGAACAGTCGCCAGCAATGTGAAAGAAGCTGTCGGGTTGGAGGATAAAAAACCCTATACGCCACATATTACAATTGCGAAAAAACGGAATAGTGACGTAGGCATTCAAATAGAGAAAGAAGCAATTGATATCGTTCCATTTCAAGTTGATCATTTTTCTTTATTTACAATTCATCCATCAAAAAATCCTAAGTATGAGGAAACGATCACTTTTCAGTTGAGATAATGTTGGGGGATTAAAAGCTTTGATTTCAAAAAATGATGTTCCTACTAAAAAAATCTTCTTTACAATAATCGGGTTCCTATTATGCATATTGTCATTGCGAATTGGGTGGTTTTTTTACTTCAATTCTCCTGACCACCAGATAGCCGAAAAAGGGATTGTTGATTTGCGCGGAGAAACATTAACAGAAAGAGAAACGATATCATTAAATGGTGAATGGGCGTTTTATCCTTCAGAATTCGTCATTGACAATCTATCTACTAACCGGTTAAACGAACAATATATAAAGGTGCCGATGAATTGGAAAAACGAACTACATCCACACAATCAAAATGCGTTAGGCTATGGCACATATACACTCAAAATCTTGCTTCCAGAACAGGAAGAAACGATTTATGGCATCCAATTAAAAAAAGTGGAAGCTTTCGCTAATATTTATGTCAATGGAATTTTACTAAATAAAGAGAATAATGCTGATCAACAACCGATCAAAAAAATAAAAAAGCAAGGTCCGATGACATACATTTTTTCAACAGACGAGAAAGAAATTGACTTAAGTATTCAAGTTTCCAACTTTGACAATAAAATTTCAGGCGGTTTGATCGATTCCATACACTTCGGTTTACAGCCAGCAATTGCAAAGGATACATCTTTTTCTCAAGCATTGCAATTGCTCGTCAGTATGATTTTTTTTATTCATAGCTTTTATGCAATCGCTATTTTCCTCATTGGAAAAGGGTACTATGAAAAAGAATTGCTCTATTTCAGTTTAATGCTTTTCCTCAATGGCTTTGTCATTTTAATAGACGATCATGTTTTATTGCATTTGCCGATCGAAAATGACCTTTACATTAAACTGCTCATCACGGTTCTCATCAGTCTATTGCTATCAACCTTACAATTCATTAATGCCCTTTTTAAAATAAAATCGAGGGTTTCAAACGTATTGGTCATTCTATTCATTCCATTATCAATTGTTTTATTGACAACTCCAGCACTTTATTCGTTACCGATGATAATGCTTTTAATTATTTATGCAGCGTTTATTGCCGTGCGGCTCATATTTCCCACTATTTCATCGATTCGAAAAGGAAATATTGACGGAGTGTTTATTTTGTTTTATCTGTTCTGTTTTATTTCAAATGGCGCTTGGGGTACTGCCATTAAAACGAGGGTAATTAATATTCCATATTATCCAGTCGACTATATTGTCTCAATAGTTGTCATTGCATTATTGCTTTTCAGGCGCCATATGCAAGTCGTTCGAGAAAATAGTGAGCAAAATAGTAAACTAGCAGAAGCAGATATCCAAAAGGATATTTTTTTAGCGAACACGTCACATGAGCTACGCAACCCTTTACACGGCATTTTAAATATCGCCCAGACGATGCTTGAAAATAAATCTTCCAATCTATCTAAGAAAGAGAAAGAGAATTTGGAACTGCTGCTTCAGATTGGAAATCGTATGGCCTTCACTTTAAATGATCTATTGGATTTAAGCAGATTGGATGAAGGTCGTGTTCAATTAAACAAAAAACCAGTCAATATTCAAAGTATCTCTTCGGGCGTCGTTGATATGATCCGTTTCATGAAAAACACTGACAAACTAAAGATTACAATCGATATACCGACAACGTTTCCGCCTGTTCAAGCGGACGAAGGAAGGATTGTCCAAATCCTTTTCAATTTACTGCATAATGCTGTTAAATTCACTGATGAAGGAAGCATTACAATACATGCCACTCATAATCAGAAAGAAGCGACTATTTTTATTTCCGATACAGGCATTGGAATGAGTCCGTATGATATGGAGCGCATTTTCAATCGTTATACGCATTCTGAAACGACAGGCCATGAAGGAATCGGACTCGGCTTAAATATTGTTAAACAATTAGTCGAGCTGCATGGCGGCAAAATTTCGGTTCAATCAGAAATCGGCAAAGGAACTACCTTCTCTTTCATATTGCCGTTATCTATCGGCGAAGCACCTTTAATTGAAGTGCAGCCGATTTCTCAACCAAAAAATTCTGTAGATAATAAAGTAAAGGGTGAAACAGAGGTTACAGCTGATCAAGTCAACTTATCAGGGAACATCCTAATTGTTGATGATGATCCGGTTAATCTGAAAGTGATTAGCAATATGCTGTCAGAACTGTATCACATCAAAACCGTAGAAAATGGAATAGAGGCTTTAAAACTGATTGAAAGCGGCAATTGGAATTTAGTCATCTCTGATGTTATGATGCCGCAAATGTCCGGCTATGAACTTTGCAAGGAAATCCGCAAGCAATTTACAATTGCCGAGCTTCCAATCTTGCTGCTGACGGCTCGCAACCAAGCAACGGATATTTACGCGGGTTTTCTTGCAGGAGCAAACGACTACGTAACTAAACCGGCAAATGCTCTTGAACTCAAAGCCCGTGTTCATGCTCTACTTACACAAAATCAAGCCATTCAAGAGCAATTCCGTTTGGAAGCAGCCTATTTGCAAGCTCAAATAAAGCCGCACTTCCTCTATAACACGTTAAACACGATTGCGTCATTAGGTGAAATGGATTCTTCCCGCATGACTGCGTTGCTGCATGAATTTGGAAACTATTTGCATAGAAGTTTCCATATGAACAATACAAACAGTCTAATTCCAATTGAAGATGAACTCGATCTCGTACGTTCCTATCTTTATATTGAAAAAGAAAGGTTTGGCAATCGGCTCAAAGTTGTTTATGATTTAGAAAATCTTTCAGACATTTTGATTCCGCCGCTTACGATCCAGACAATTGTTGAAAACGCCTTGAATCATGGCATTCTAAATAAACAAGAAGGCGGCACAGTTACAATTTCGGTCTCGAATTATGAAGACTACGATATCATTTCCATTAAAGATAACGGTATTGGAATGACAGCCGAAAAAATAGAGGAACTTCTATCAGGCTCAAACAAACATCAATATGGCATTGGTATTGGCAACGCCAATCGCCGACTTAAACAGCTATTCGGAAAAAGCATTCGAATTGAAAGCGAATTGCATAAAGGGACAATCGTTTCATTTCAAATCCCAAAACAACGCTCCGCTATCTTTGTTCAATAAACAAGAGACGAGGGAAAACTGTTTTACCTAAAGAAAAACCAGAACGTTCATAGGAAACTCGAATTGAGCGCATCCTTATCGTTCTGGTTTTATGGATTCTTCCATTTTTCGGTTTTTTAAAAAGACTGCTTGGTTCTGACGAAGACTTTTTTAAATATGAACGTTTTCGATGACGATTTGTATGATTAACGCAATCGTCACTATACGTAATATCGGTTTGACGTATTTTGGATTGATTTTCTCCGCGATACGGACTCCTAATTGAGCGCCCGTTACAGAACCTAAAAGAAGCGCAATTGTTAATGGCCAAATAATATTTCCCGATGCAATATACGTAACCGCTGCACCTAAACAGCTAAAAAAGGTTGCAAACCGTACGTAGCCTACCGCTTGGATATAAGATATTTTTAAGTAACTGAACAAATACAGCATGAGTGTGCCTTGTCCGGGTCCGAAAAGTCCATCATACATACCGATGCCAAATAGCCCGGGAATGCTCACTTTTCCTAATTTCAATCGTTCCTCTCCTGAGAAATCTCCTTTACCTAAGAAGGATGTAATAAATGCAAACAGCAAAAGAATAATGGCGAGTATATATAAATGCTGTCCGGACAGTTTCGTCGCGATAAGCCCTCCCGCTGCACCACCTGCCAAACTAAGCGGCATAATCCATATACAATCCTTCAAGGAAATCCGCTTTCGCTTTAGCAATACGAAAAAGCTTGAAAAGGAGCTAACTGTATTCGAAACCTTATTTGCGCCGATTGCTGAGTGGATTGGAATACCTAATAAAAGCATGGCTGGCAAGTTGATTAAACCACCTCCCCCTGCCAACGTTCCCAAAGTCGTAGCAATAAATCCGATAAAGTAAAGTACTACCCATTCCATCCGAGCACCTCCATTCATACTTCTATTATACGCTGTCAACTCCATAAGGAAATTCAAATGTTTTTATAAAAAGTGATAAGAATAAATTATAAAAGACCATCCCCATTGCCAAAGGAGACGGTCAATCGTACTCGATTTTATAGCTTTACAACGTTTTTTCCATAGTAATTCGATGAATGCCATCACTGTCGACAAAAGTATCGACTATATCAAACCCGTGTTGAATATTAAGGATAAGCATTTCCTTCCATTTATTCCTTGTTTTCGTTTCAATCATTGAATAGCCTGCCTCAGCAATTAATTGATGCTGCTTTTTCATAAGCTTAGAGGCGATGCCCTTCCCTCTATACTTTTCTTGGACGGCGCCATACCAGCTATAATAGCGCCCCGGAGATTGTTCGTAACCAATTTTGTAGCCAACTACTTTTCCCGAATCGATAGCAGCAATGACTAAGACGTTATGTTTCTCTACTATTTTTCTTTCCAAATCGGTCGCATTTTGAAAGATTTCATCATGCACGTTTAATATTCCCTGCATTATTTCTTCATCTGGCATTCGCCAAAACGCTGCAATTTGAATCAATGGCCTCTCTCCCGTTCATCCTTTTATCACTTTTTCAATAGATGAAGAAAGCAAATGCAATTCATGCATCGGCCTCGTCATCGAAACGTAGAGCAATTTACGATCAATCGGATTGTTCCGAAAAGGATCTTCGAAATCTGCGATCAACACCGCATCAAATTCGAGCCCTTTCGATAAATGACTAGGTACGATCAATAGGCAATCCCCATCAATTTCCGATTCCTCTTCCAATAATTGAACGAGCATTTCTGTTTTTTTCAATTGTTTATAGATTTTCTTTGCCTCTGAACGTGTCTTACATAGTAATGCTACCGAACGATGTCCTCGTTCGATAATTTCATTGTAAATGACCGATATTTTTTCCTGATCGATCGCTTCCATCTGATAAAATTTTGGTGCGATGCCATGTCGCACGACAGGTTCAACGAGAGGCAAATCTTCATCCATCTTTACAAGAACTTCATTGGCCAACTCCATAATTTCAATCGTTGTCCGATAACTTTTTTGCAAAGTCGTATAGGTGGCACGGGGGAACAATTCTTTGACCGGTTCCCATGAGGTGAGCGCCCGATAGCTATGGATCCCTTGAGCTAGATCGCCAACCATCGTAAACATATCTGTCTCCAAACCATCCTGTAATGCTGCAAGCTGAAAATAACTATAATCCTGTACTTCATCAATGAACACGACGCGCATTTTCCATTCATCCGCTATTCCCTTAAGCTTCGCATGCAAATAATACAATGCGGCCAAGTCCTCAATTTCCCAGATTTCAGCTTGATGAGCAGCCAAAAAAGCATCCCGATCGGCATCAGACCAATGGAATGATAATTCTTTCTGTAATGGAGGATCCGTTAACCATTCTCTATACAAATTTTTCACATTGAATTTTTTAAATTTGCGGAAGTACGTTGCAACTGTCTTTTTACCTTCCTTTTCAATCGAAGGAAGTCTTGTATCCCGTTCATCCATAATTTTAGTAATCATCGATTTTCGCTTTTCATCGTCCCGAATGCCATACAAAGCTTTGTCCAATGCTTCCTCATATTTATCCGATAAAAGTTTGTACAATTGCTTTCTTTTTCGATTCACCTCGGTTTGCATAATACGTTTAATCCGTTCAATACGCTTTTCAATCGGCAAATAACGAAAATCTTTCAGAAATAATCTTTTTAATCTTGAAGCCTTAATAATTCTATATTTTTCTATGTACACATCTTCAAATAGGTTTGCTGTACGATGCTCAATCATTTCAACGTATCTTTGCATAATTTCCCGATATTCCAATGAACCTTTCATACGGGAAATGAAAAGCGTATTCTCGTCGATTATGTCGTTCTCCATCAATTGCTCTAATGTGTCATTTGAACCTTTTACTTTCAGCTTAATTCCTGTGGAGGCTAAGATGTACTCTGTGAATGTCGTTTGACAAATTTTCCCTACCCCTAATTCTGGAAGCACATCGCTAATATATTCGATGAATAGTTTATTAGGTGCTAATATCATAAGCTTTTCAGGAGGAAAATCGAGTGGCCCCATTGTATAGAGGAAATAGGAAATCCGATGAAGTGCAATCGTTGTTTTACCACTTCCTGCCGCACCTTGTACGATAATCGGCTGTTTCAAGTTTGCACGAATAATTTCATTTTGCTCAGCTTGAATCGTCGACACAATTTCTGTCAGCCTAACATCGGCTTTGCCGGAAAGCGCATCCTGCAACAATTCATCATTTGTCGTCAAATCAATGTCAAGGACATCCAATAATTCGCCTTCCTCAATCTTATACTGGCGCTTCGAAAAAAGATGACCGTTAATTTCCTCATCTCTTACCTTATAGGTAAGATCACCTAACCTGCCATCATAATAGACATTCGCAACCGGTGACCGCCAATCGACGATGATCGGCTCCTGCGTTTCTTGATGAAAAACAGAGGTTTTCCCGATATAAAGGAATTCGTCCTTTTCACCTTCTGCTTGGAAATGGATACGGGCAAAATACGGTTTCTGCCGAATCGCCTCCAAACCTTCTTTTTGAGAGCGTGCCATTTCAAAAAAACGCGCATTCGTCAAAATATTAATATAACTCATACTGGAATCTAAGTAGTCCAAGTCTGCCATTGCTTGGCGAATTTCATCTTGCGAGGATTTTACATCACGTTGAGACTCTTCCAAAAGTTTCTGCATGTACTGTTTCGTGTAGTCAAGCCGCTGCAATTCAAACTCAAAATCAGGATGTTTCTGCATAGACAGGTCCTCCATTTTGTGTATTATTTGCGTCCTGCTTCTTGTTGGTGAGATGTTGGGGATAATAAAGACTGAATTCGATTGTACCACTTTAGAATGTTTTGGGCAATAGCATTTTTCAGAATTATTATCAGCAGCTTTGAAAGCTTTTGCCCTATTGTTTGAATCAAATCTATCAACTCTAACTTTATTTCGAATGGTTTTATAGACTGTTTGGGCTGGCTCCCGGCAGCTTCGAGCTTGTTGGCTTGGTAGTCGGGCGGTTGGTGTCAGCTTCGAGCGCGGCGAAAAGGATTCGAGAGGTTGGCTTCCTATTTCGAGCAGTTAAGAACCATTATCGAGCGATTCATTTGTGAATCTATATTTTTTCCAAAAAGATGAGACCGCCCGTACGACGCTCTCATCTTTTTTCATAGCAGACCATCCAGCCTCCATTAGACTCTTCGATACCCGTTCCAATCCAGCCATCTGCCAATAAAGTTTGCTGCAATTCAGTATTAGACATGTCAACGAACTGGCATTCTTGTATTTCTCTTACAGCCATCTCCTGCTTTAATAAGTTTTTCATAAAAACATATCGCAGCAACCCGCCATATTTATTTTTCAAAGCAACGATATGCATACCTAAAGAAAACTTGTCCTTTAAGCTTGCAATATTGAATGGCGCTACTGTTGCGCAAATATAATGATACCGGTCACGGTCGATTGATTGCACTATTTGCTTGCCTAACAATTGTTGCAAATGGTTTCCTCGATAATCTGGATCGACATTTGATATTTCGGAGTATATTACATACGGCAATTGCTCGTCTGACAAACCCGCATCCTTGCCTAAATGCTCCTCGTCGTTTTCAGGCTGCAAAATTGCCCGGAATGCGACTAATTGATCGTGATGGAAGGCACCTAAAATTGCACCTTTACCTTGAAGAATAAATTTGAATTCTTCATCCGATAATGGCTGTAACGATGACGGGTTCGATAAAGATGCAATCACTTTATTTTGGAGTATTTGTAAATCCTTTAGAGCACTTTCATCCAAATACGCGGTCGTGACAATTTTGCCATTTAATAGCTCATATTGTTTTGTCATCCGATAACTTTCTCCGAATAAGCAGTCATGCGATGTAATGCTTCTTCATCAACATCAACGCCTAATCCAGCCTGCTCGTTTAACCGGATAAATGGGACGTCATAAGTAAGGTTTCCGATGTCTTCACTAAATTTAAGCGGTCCTGTCAATTCAACGCTCGTAATGATTTTTTTAGAAAATGCTACATGGAATCCCGCTGCTGATCCAACTGAAGATTCAACCATAGAGCCGATTTGGCATTCGATTCCCGCCATCTCAGCCATATGCGCCAACTTCATTGCTGGGTAAATACCGCCGCATTTCATCAGTTTTATATTTACCTTGTCTGCGGCTCTTTTTGCAATAATTTCACGCATTTCTCTTGCACCTTTCAATCCTTCATCGATCATGAGAGGCACATGCGTTTTCGATTTAATTTCCACCATTGCGTCAATATCATCCGCTTTCACAGGCTGTTCAAGCCAATCAAGGGAACAGTGCTCTAATGTATTCAAAGCCTTTAAAGTATTTGAGCTATTCACCCATCCTTGATTGACATCAACTCGAATTGCAATTTCTTCACCAACACTCTTGCGGACAGCTTCAATTCGTTTTACGTCTCCCAATACATCCGTTCCAACTTTCATTTTCAATGAACGGTATCCTTCAGCAACTCGGTCTTCCGCCTCTTTCGCCATTTTTTCTGGGGAACCGATGCTTAGTACATGTGTAATTGGGAATTCGTCATGGTATTTGCCGCCAAGCAGATCATACACGGGCACTCCTAATGCTTTTCCGACAACATCATAGCACGCAATGTCAATCGCTGCTTTTGCAGCTGGGGCACCGTAAATTTCAGCATCCATTCGCTCATGGATCCGTTCCATATGTGCGGGATTCATGCCGATTAGTTTCGGTGCGATCGTATTTTTTAATACTGCGAAAGTGCCTTCAAAGCTTTCGCCAGTAACATGATCATCCGGAACAGCTTCACCATAGCCGATCATCCCGTTATCCGTCGTCAACTTCACTATGATTGAAGGCATTGTGTCATAAGATGCATAACTAATAATGAATGGTTCATGCAATGGTAAATGAATCGCGAAGATTTCAATCTCAGTAATTTTCATTTTTCATAATCCTTTCAATACGTTACTATTCTTGAACTATTGTATCACTCAATCGCAATTTCCGATCAGTTTAAATCATAAATCGAGTGAATAAAATGCAAGATAACATGCAACTGCAATATACAATGAATCATACACGAAGAATTTATACTTTGTTGTGATTAATGATAATGGTACACTAAAAAACATGATAACGCTTTATGCATATCGCAGATAACTGTACAAAGGAGAGCGTTTTATGAAGAAAGAACATAAAAAAGAAAAATTGCGTTCTTTAATCCAAAGATATTTTTTTATTACATTAGGGGCAACTTTAGCAGCGGTAGCTTTGGAGCTATTCCTCATACCGAACTCCGTTATTGACGGCGGAATAATCGGTATTTCACTTATTTTGAATTTCATAACCGGGCTGCCGTTTGGGATACTCATTTTAGTGATTAACTTGCCGTTTTTATTTTTTGGCTATAAACATATCGGCAAAAACTTTTTCATTTCATCCACAGTTGCAATTATTTTATTGGCAATCATTGAATTCCCGTTGAAACCAGTTGGACCTTTTGTAACTGATCCGCTTTTGGCTACCGTATTTGGCGGCTTAATATTAGGTACTGGAGTAGGACTCGTCATACGGAATGGGGGAGCTTTAGATGGCACCGAAATTTTAGGGATTTTATTAACGAGGAAAATTCCATATTCTGTCGGTGAGTTCGTTATGTTCTTCAATATATTCATTTTTGCTTGGGCTGGGTTTGTCATGTCTTGGGAAAAAGCAATGTATTCTATCCTTACTTATTACATCGCATCTAAAGCAATTGATTTAGTGATACAAGGTTTGGAAGACACGAAAGCAATTATTATTGTGTCAGATGAGTATGAGGAGTTAAGCGATACAATTCATGAACGCCTTGGACGCACTGTTACGAAGCTGCATGGGAAAGGTGGATTTAATGACAATGAAAAAGACATCATTTACGTTGTCGTCACGCGTCTCGAACTCTCTAAGCTAAAACAAATAGTACGGGATGTAGACCCTTCCGCATTCCTTACAATTATGAATACGCAAGAAACATTGGGTGCGACTTTCAAGTCTGCTATCCATTAAAAAAAGCCTTGCAATTCCGTCTGCAAGGCTGGAACTGACCTAAGAAAATGAGACAAATAAAAACACCTTTCGTTGAAAATAGGGTATTGAACCTTATGAAATCAATTCGGAGGTGTTTTTTTAATGGCGACTAG
>NZ_JBHTLT010000116.1:0-23453 GCF_042679045.1 Sporosarcina contaminans
GTCCGACCGCAGTGGAAATCAACTTTTCTAGTATTACTTCTATTTTAAAAGAAAAAAGACTGTAGGCAAACACCAAAAATTCCTGGTGTTTGTCTACAGTCTGAGGGCTGCTATGGCAGCCCTTTTTATTTTGTGAAAATCTCAATGGATTCAAAGCGACCGGGGTTTCGTTTATAAAATGAAATTGATCGATTCTTTTATTCCAATTCTCCGCTAAATAGGTTCCTCAATAGCTTTTTATCGCCAAGGTATGAAATTTTCGCGATTTTGTCATCTCGCATAATTGCAACACCTGTTACTTCAATCGGCGTTATTTCGCCATCTTTTTTATAATCGAGTTCGACTGTAAAGTTATAATTCGTAGGCGTCACTTCGTTTTGCTCCACATCGATATTTCTTACCTTTAATTCATAATTAAATCTGTCAGCAGCATGATGGAACGAGACAAATTCGTTTGTCATAATGTATTGCTCAGTAGTGCTTTCCGTAAAGTAAGGACCGAACGTCTCTTTTAAATAAGCGGTGTAATCTTCTAACCAAGAATCCTCTTCGGGAGTATCATAGTTTTGACTAAGTGCTTTCTCGTCAGGTGCATTCATTTGAAGCCCCACAACTGTTTTAATGGATTCTGTTATTTTATCTTGTTCATCGGTCTTTGAACAACCGCCGATTAAAAGAAAGACTGCAGTCGCAAATAGAGCAATTCGTAACTTCCAAGAAAAAGGCTTTTTCATCACTCCACCTCCAGTTTACGAATTTTTCTTTCAATTATTAATACGGGTGGCAAGTGGAAAAAGTTTCATTTTCTATAAATGGTGACAGAATATTGTATTGTTATGAAATAGGAAGTGGAGGAAATTGCATGCGATTTGAAAGACCATCCATGAAGTGGGAAGCGGAGCATATTGCGTATAGGAAGGAGTGGGATGAAGACCGAATGACGCCTAATAGCTTACATTTGAATGGGGACAAGCCTTACGAAATCTATTTGGATGAATTGGCAGCAAAGGAAGCCGGTCATGGCAATCGGATGCGGAACACGAATTATCTTCTCATGATGAAACGATCGTATTCTTGGAATGGTTAACATCCGGCATCGCTTGAATGTTTATTTACGCAAGGTCGATGGTCATATCGGCTATGGAATCCGGCCTTCCGAACGGCGGAAAAGGTACGCGACGCATTTGCTTTCCGAAGCATTGAATATAACGGATCAGTTAGGCATTCGCTCTGTGTTAGTCACTTGCAATGACGACAATATCGGCCCGACTACTGTCATTGTACACAATGGCGGTGTGGAGGATGAAAGCTATATGGAACCTCATGGAAACATCGTTCGGAGGTTCTGGATTGAACGATAGCTTATATTCCTACGTGTCTTTTCACTCTATAGATTGAATGGTAGAATGAAACAAAGTGATTGGAGGAAATGTGATGACTACCACTCAAACGATGTCGATCCACCGTGCGTTATCCGAGCTGAAAATGTTAAACGACCGAATTCCGAAAGTGATTCATGAGGCGGATTTTATTGCAACGGACCGAAAATCTGCACAGAAGATGAAAGGCCTTTCCATCGAAGACTATGAAAAGACGATCCAAGCCGGTTTCGACAAGGCGGTATCGTTAATTGAAAGGCGCAATCAACTGAAAGATGCAATTGTCCAGTCGAATGCTGTCACTGAAGTGATTGTCGCAGGGGAGAGGATGACGGTCGCGAAAGCGATTGAGCGCAAATCCTCCATTGCAAATGAAGAGAAGCTGCTTTCCAAAATGATTGAAAGACGCCGAATGGCCATCAATAAACTAACGATGGAAAATGAGTCGCTGCCATCACGGTTAGAAGACTATTTAACAGCTATTTTAGGGAATAAAGAGCATGCGAAAAAGGAAGAAGTCGAGCTTCATACAAAATCATTTATGGAGCGGAATGAGTATGTCCTCATCGATCCATTGAATCTCGATAAGCGGATTGAGGAATGGGAAGAGCGAATTTCCAGCTTTAAAGCGGAAGTGGATGCCGTCCTATCCGAATCTAATGCCATAACGAAAATCACCATATAAATTGTATTGCATGAGTAATCGAAAACGACATCCACAAGACCCTTCTTTTACCGGATTTTCTTTGGGTTAAATAGAAAACCGGATCAAACCTTACTAGTGATTACTGAATCGAGCAGAGAAAAAGCTCAAACTTTAGCGTTAAAAGTTGTAAACCTTATAACTTAAAGTTCTTTTCAATCTAAAGGTTAACGCTAAAAGATCAAGGCTCTTTCAAATCTTGGGGTACCAGTTATGGGATTCTTGTGTTGGCCCGTCGTTCGCTGCCAAGCTGATTATATCGTGCAAACACTGTGCCGTCGCAGGTTTTTCCTGGGGCGGTTTTTGTTATTTGTTAAGCTATTTTTATGTACATAGGTTTGAACGTATGTTCGATTAATGATATAGTATGTCTAAATAGTATGTGAAATGTGGAGTTGAGGACAATGAAAAAGCAATGGAGTCACAAGGGGATTATTGAGAAGTTCGAAATATGCCGTAATGTTGAGAATGCCGGTCCCATGAAAGCATATATGAAACACCATTTTTCGTTTTTAGGCATTAAAAGTCCACTGCGGAAAGAACTGTTGCGAGCGCAATTTCAGGAATATGCGTTACCCAATGTTGGCGAGATTTTTAACGAGGCATGGAAATTATATGAATTACCTGAGCGGGAATATCAGTATGCCGCAATTGCCTTGCTTGATAAAATGAAGAAGCACTTTACTACCGACGATTATCAGAAACTATTGAAGTTCATCGAAACGAAATCGTGGTGGGATAGTGTCGATTCAATCGCGCCGCATCTTGTCGGGCATGTCGTCAAATTGGACCGCAGTTACGGAAAAACAGTGATGTTAGACTGGTCGCAATCGGATAATATGTGGACGAACCGCTCCGCTATTTTGCACCAATTAAAGTTCAAGAAAGAAACAGATACTGACCTCCTATTCAAAATCATTTTACAGCATACGAAGTCCAATGAATTTTTCATTCAAAAAGCGATCGGCTGGGCATTGCGAGAGTATGCGAAAACTGACCCTGTCATTGTGAAGCAATTTGTCCAAGAAAATACACTTAAACCGTTAAGCAGGCGAGAGGCTTTGAAGCATATAGGCGATATTGCTTGATTTAGTGGCGGTCGGGGAGAAAAAAGGAACGAATGCACAAATGCACTCGTTCCTTTAATTTTATTGAAGTGCTTTCATAAGACATTTCTCCCGTTTGTTTTCTCAACTATTTAAACACTACATGAAAAACATCAAACTGACCCTGCTACAACTCTTCTAAATTCTTTAATTTTGAGGTGCTCGATTATATTAGGATTTAAACCAACGATTACAACAGCATTTGTGCCTCACAATATGTAGGGAATTTTCATCATAACGAGAATGAATGAAGTAAATCGATTTCTATTTTTAAAACAATATTTTTTTATTTGCGAAAACAGTCTACTTCTTAACGATGTATATAGTGTAAAGGCTTTTACAAAATCGTTCCAGGAAAGGAGATTCGGATGAAAATTAATGAGCAAAATTTTATAGCCCTTCTTCAAGCCGGCGAAGAAGAAGCTCTTGATTATGTAATTGATCATTATTTACCGCTTATTAAAGGTGTGGTCGTAAAAACATTAGGACCACTTAATAAAAATGATCTTTCTAAGGAATGCTGCAACGAAGTTTTATTGTCGATTTGGAAAAATGCCAAAAACTTCACGGGCGAGCCTATGGATTTTAAAAAATGGGTTTGTGTCATTGCAAAATATAAGGCAGTCGATTACTTCCGTACCGAAATACGAAAAAAAGAGAGCCATTCTCTTGATTTAGACTTTACAGCACACGAATTAACGTACCAAAAAAATATGCTACTCGAAGAGCACGAAAATTTTCACGCCATTGTCTCAAAGTTAAAACCAGTCGATCAAAAAATATTTATTATGAAATACTTACTGGACTTTGACACAGAGGAAATCGCACGTCAGCTTCAAATGACAAAGTCTGCTATCTATAATCGACTTTATTACGGAAAAAAGAGGCTTAAAAAATCATTAGGGGGTATTCAAATTGAAGAAACTATTTAATCATTTCAATGATATTGATATAAATCTCCATGAATTTGAAGAGGTGGAGATATCGGAGTTTGAAAAGGCGCAATTTAAAAAGGATTTTCGAAAACAAATCAAAAAAAATAACTATCAAAAATGGACGAAAGGAATTGCAGCTGCGTGCCTAACTATTGGTATTGCTACAACTTCATTGGTTGGACTTTCATACACTACATTTGCACAGGAAATTCCGTTCGTAAATAGTATTTTTAAGCTGTTCTCAGAAAAAGAATATGGCAAAACATTAGTTGGCTATGAAAAATTTGCAGAAGCTGAGAATATGACGGTTGAAAGTAATGGCACAACAATTACAATTACCGAAACATTATTAGACAGTAAAAAGCTTTTCGTTAGCTACTCAATTGAAACAGACAAAGATTTAGGGACAATCGCTTTAATCGATGGTAGCTTCACATTAAATGGCCAGCAAAACTCCTTATTCCATGCAGAGCATGATATTAATAAAATCGGTAAAAATAAATATGCAGGTATGACAACCGCTATTTTACCTTTATCACATTCCATTGATGAAGGTACGTTCCAATTCAATATCCGTGAATTATCTAATCCAGAAAACAGTGAAGTCGTTCAAGGTGAATGGGATTTCCAAATTTATGCAAAATCTTCTGATACAATTATACAAACAGTTGAAGTTCCTAAATCAGAAATGAACGACCTAAACGTAGAAATCAGCAAAATTACGTATACACCATACTCATTCATCGTTAATTACAAAGAAGGCATACACAATGATGTTTTAAATGAAAAATATAACGTAATTTATTCTGAATTACTGTTAAAGGATGACTTAGGAAATACGTATAAATCGAAATTTAACGGTGGATATGGGAACTCTGGTGTAACAGATTATATGATTACATTTGGACAGCTACACCCAAATGCTAAAACGTTAATATTCACACCTATATTCCACTTTAAAAACTTAGATAACATTTACGAGTCGGTTGAAACAATGCAACTAGACGATATCATTGTAGAAATTGAACGATAAAATACAAATACTCCATGATGAAATGAGCAAAGTCAACAAAATTGACCATGAAATAATATTCGTTCAAAAGAGGATAAAATAATACCGCTCAAAGCATTATTGATGCTTTGAGTGGTTTGTTAATTATCCCTCATAATGAGTAAATTCACTTCCTGCCATCCTGGGTGATACGATTTCCGAAAAGACTAAGCCTTCGTCACTGGTTCATCCCTAGATAAAAAGACACCCACTCAACGGGTGCCCGGTTTACTACTTATTATTATGCAACGATTTCACTATCGAAATGACTCCGTGTACAACTACAGCCGTTCCCCAGACGACCGTCACATAATTTAGATGTGTACTTGAATAGATTTGGATTTGATCGAAAAATGGCTTGAAGTTATCTTGTAGCATTTCTCCTACCTTGTTTGGATTTAGGAAACTCCAAAAGGGTGAGCCGTCCGTTAGCATAAAGATGATTTGAAAGATGGAAAACACCGTAAGATGGAGCAGCCATTTACCAACGTTGCTGCGGAAAAATGGTCGAGCGGCCTTCTTTGAGTTTTCTGCCTTATACACGATACAAACTCCTTCGCAATAAATTTTAATGGGCAAACCTCTTTAAAATACTTTTTTACTATAAATACGTACCGAGAGCATCCAGGAAAAGATGTAGAGAAGTAATGCTGCCAGTATCCCACCTGCATATAACAGAGAACTATCAAATGAAAGGATCTTTTGGACAACCTCACGTAATCGATCGTTCAAATCAAGTACGAACTTATTGACAAGTACGATATAAAGGACAAACAAAACTCCACAAGCGATCATCAAATACTGACTTTTTAATAGATAGGAGAATGGAAAAGCAAATGAAACAAACAGTACAATAACACCTGCGATAAACAGTAAATGATCCAATTGAGTTACTTCTCTATGAATGATTAAATTGCTTATCACAATCGTCGACAAAATAATGAAAGTAAAAACAAATGCACCTATATATTTGGCACTGACAATTTCTTTACGGGTATACGGTAAAGAATTCATTAAAAGATTGGTTGTGGGTTTTTCATCCAACGCAAAACTTTGCATAATGATCGCGAAGCAAAATAAAACGCCTACCCAAATAATAGATCTATCTATTAATAAAGCGAGAAATAATGCAGGCAATAGTATGAGTAATGTGTTTTTCTGTAACGCAATATCTTTACGAATAAGATTTAACATAATGATCATTTCCTTTCTTTGTATAGAGCATAATATCCTCAAGTGTCGGTTTCTCCAAAATGACCGTATCACCAAAGAGATTTGCTGTACGTTGTTTGTTTGTCGTCAATGCTTCAAATCCATGATTGGATCTTCGAATCCCGATAAATTCTTGCTCTGTATCACGATCTAATAAATTCGTTTCGCCTTTCACAATCGCATAGTCTTCTTCGATTTTATAATGCTCTTTTGTGAAAATATGCTGTCCATTATGGATAAAGGTTATATAATCTGCTATCCGATCTAAGTCTGTCGTAATATGTGTAGAAAAGAAAATTGTTCTTTCATCATCCTGCATAAGGTCATGGAGGATGTCTAACAGTTCCCTGCGAAATATAGGGTCTAATCCTGATGTCGGTTCATCCATAATAATTAACTCGGCGCGATGGGATAATGCAAAGGCGAGTGAAGCCTTCATCATCATGCCTTTTGAAAAGGTCTTTATTTGTTTCTTCAATGGCAGTTCAAACAAATTTACATACTGATGAAATATGGCATCATCCCAGTTCTTGTAGGCGGGTTTTATTATTTTCTTCATGTCAGCCAATGTAATATGCTCATAAAAAACGTTATGGTCAAATACAAAGCCGATTCGCTGTTTAATTTCTTTTTCATGCTTTTTATAATTCAGACCAAAAAGAGAAATTTCTCCACTATCCGGTTGCAATAAATTCATAATTAACTTGATCGTTGTTGATTTTCCTACTCCATTACCACCAATAAAACCTGTAACAAAGCCTTTCTTTACTGAGATAGACATGTCTTTAAGCTCAAATCCTTTGAAGGCCTTATTCACATTTTGCAGTTCAATTACGTTTTCCATCATGCTTCCTCCTTATATAACAATGTTAGTAATTCGATTAACTCCGATAGGTCGACTCCTATTTCTTTACTATTTTGAATCGCGGACTGTAATTGTTCTTCAATTACTTTCCTTTTCCTTTCAAGAATCATTTCATTGTTTTGTTCAGACACAAAAGAGCCTTTTCCGACAACTGAGAAGATAAAACCGTTTTTTTCAAGCTCTTCATACGCACGTTTTGTTGTGATTACACTAATATCCAAGTCTTTGGCTAATTGCCGCATTGATGGCAACGCTTCTCCTGCTTGTAATTCATTCGTCAAAATGTGTTTTTTGATTTGCACATAAATTTGCTCATAAATGGGCTCCTTTGAAGTGTTAGAAATTATTATTTGCATACAAATACCTCTTCCTCGAAACAATGTATATATACTTTATATACACTATACACAGTGAAAAGGAGATTTGCAACTGCTTTTTTTCTTTTTACAAATCGGTTTATTTTCAGAATTGATTTATATAATGAAAAATGTACAGATTTAAAGAGTACCAATGAATGGTTGCCATAGTTAAAGAAAGACCAGTTCAATAAAGTGAAAGGCGGCAACTATTCGAAAATGCTACGCACCTTCATGCTTCTAATTGATACCGGATATTAGCAACTCGTATTATAATAGCGAGAGATTGTATCCGAATGTGTTTTGAAAAGAAATTATGGGGTGAACAATGGGATGGATAAGATTGAAATCGGAAAGAGAGTTAAAAGCATACGGTTAAGAAAGAAAATGACTCAGCAGCAAGTGGCAGACTTAGCGAATATTACGAAAAGCCATGTTTCCAAAATTGAAAATGGACAAGCATCGCCCGCATTAACGACTTTATCCAAAATTGCGAAAGCGCTTGACAGCCCGACATCGTGGTTTATTGATCAAGAGGAACACGGCGACTTGACGATTGTCCGCCAAGGCCAACGGGAAGCGGGGAAGGAAAACAACGGATTAGGGTACGATTATGAATTGTTGGCGAATAAAATGAACTTAAGCTTCATTAGTCCGACAGTTGTTACAGTTTTACCGGAAGCAGTAACGATCGAGCCATATGTTCATCCGAATGATGAATTCATCTTTATACTATCAGGTTCTATAAAACTGATGTACGGCAGCAAAGAATTTGTTCTATTGAAAGGGGATTCTGCTTATTTCTCAGGACGAACCCCACATATCTTCCTGCCGGAAAGCGATGAGACCGCAAAAGTACTTACAATATATATTGAGGAATCCTAAAGATTCGTCGAAAAAGTTCATAAAATTGAATTATTGTATTTACAATCAATTACGCGTCCATTATAGTCGATGTATACTGCTATTCAACAAAGTTGAATGATAATTTCCGAAAGGGAGGAAGAAATGTGGTTACATCGAGAGTAAAGGGGTTCTATCAATTAAGTGTGGAAGAGAGACTAAACATCGTAACAGCTGGCCGGGGATTGAGCGATGAAGAGATGCAGATTTTATCGAACAAGCAGCAAATGCCTATGAAGACTGCAGATGCGATGGTTGAAAATGTCATCGGCCAATTCAGTTTACCGCTTGGGGTGGCAGCGAATTTCAAAATTAACGGCAAAGATCTGTTTATTCCGATGGTAACAGAAGAGCCATCTGTCATAGCGGCAGCGAGCAATGCTGCGAAGGCTGCGTATGATTTAGGTGGTTTCTTTACATCAACGAGTGGCACAATCATGAGGGGACAAATTCAAGTGTTGGATGTTGTTGATCCGTTTGCCGCAAAAATGAGAGTACTTGAACATAAAGAAGAAATCATGGCTCGTTGCAATGAAAAGGATCCGACTTTAGTTGCCTTGGGTGGCGGCGTGAAAGATATAGAAGTACATATGGTGAATACAGCACGTGAAACGATGGTCGTCATCCATTTGCTCGTTGACACGAAAGATGCAATGGGTGCGAATGCTGTAAATACAATGGCTGAATTTGTAACTCCTTTAATAGAGAAAATTACTGGAGGGCGTGTCGTTCTGCGCATTATTTCCAACTTAGCCGATAAGAGGCTGGCAAGGGCCCGTGGTGTGTTTTCTGCGGAAGCATTAGGAGGCGTAGAAGTCGTTAAAAATATTGTAAACGCTTTCGAATTTGCGGATGCGGATCCATACAGGGCAGCCACTCATAATAAAGGTGTGATGAACGGAATTTCGGCGGTCGTATTGGCAACGGGCAATGACACGAGAGCGGTTGAAGCGGGAGCGCATGCTTATGCGGCGCGTACTGGTAAATACCGATCCTTGACGAAATGGGAAATGGATAAGGACGGTAACTTAGTCGGGACGATCGAATTGCCGATGGCAGTCGGCATTATTGGAGGCGCAACGAAAACGCATCCAGTCGCGAAAGCGAGTTTAAAAATATTGGGGGTTACTTCTGCTGATGAATTAGCTGGTATTATCGCAGCATTAGGGCTTGCTGAAAATGCTGCAAGCTTGCGTGCATTGTCTGCGGAAGGCATTCAAACAGGCCATATGCGTCTTCACGCGAAAAATTTAGCGATCATGGCAGGTGCAACTGCGGAAAATATTGATATAATTGTTCGGCAGGCAGTTGAAGAAAAAGATTTACGGTATGACCGCATCCTGCAAATTACAAAGGCAGTACAAGGGGAGGACTAAAATGAGTAGCAATCAAGAGAAGGACTCGGAGAAATCTCGTTCCTTCATCGAAATATTAGGAGATACAGTTTCCGAGAAGCAATTGATCGTCTCGGTCGTATTAAGTGTTGCTGTCAGCATAGGCGGATACAAATTAGGGCAATGGGTCTTTCCGAAATTCGCAGATGCACAAATGGTAAATTCCTATTCATTATTGTTGGGAATTGCCGGCACAGTCGGCATTCTTTTCCTGAACTCATACCTTTTCAGGCCAAAGCGGGTTTTAGTTGAGGATGAAGTATCAGCTGAAAACATGGAAGACGTTTTTGCTGATCTTCAATTGGATGCTGAGGAAGAAATTCGCTTAATTCATGAAGATCCAGTTACGAAAAAAGAGCTTGAAGAATTAGGTGTACTTGAAAACTTTAAACGCAAGGAGGGGACAAGATGAGCGTATTTGTCGTTGCTCTTTTGTTTGCGCTTGCCGGTGCCCTCATTTTTACGCTAATCGGTTTAATTTCTGGGACCGATGAAACGGCGATCATGGTGCCGATCACGCTCTTAGTCATTCTTCTTGGTGCACCTCCTGAAGGTGTGTTTGCGTTCTTCATGGCAGCGGTTCTGTCGAAGCATTTAACGCATGCTGTACCGACCGCACTCATGGGGATTCCCGGAGATACAACAGCAGTTCCGTTAATCGATCACGCAAATACATTAAGGCGTATGGGAATGCCGCACATCGCGCTGAGAAAAATGATTTCGGGCGGTATTATCGGGGCATTTATCGCATTGCCGACTGCTGTATTATTAGGGCAGTTTTTGGGCCAGTTTGCGGATTTCTTTAAATCTTCATCGGGACTAATTTTTACGTTAGCTGCCTTCTTAATTGCTTTTTTCTCCAAAGGGAAATGGGCAAGTATTTTGGCAATCGTGCCGTTTGCATTCTTTATTAAAGGTCTAGATACATTGAGCTTTTCGATATTGGACAAGCATTTGTCCATCACATTTTTCCTTGGAATTGCGATAGGCCCAATGTTATCGGATATTTTGATCGCAGCATCACCTGCTGCGAAAAAAGCGATCGTTCGCGATAAGCCGAACGAATACCATTTAGCTCCCGAAACGAAGGGATGGAAAGGATATTTTCCGAATCCGTTTAAAATATTAACGAAAAGACAAACAGGATTTACCTCGATCACGACGTTCATCTCTTCATTGACTTTCGTTTTTAGTCCGGTAGGGATGACGTCTTTAATGGGGGAAATCGTAGGCTCCCGAACAAAAGGAGCATATAAAAAATCGACTACGAGCTTAACTGTCATGAATGGAGTAACTGAGTCAACGTACATCGCGGAAGCTATTATTCCATTGATTGCTTTCGGGATTCCGTTAAGCCCGGTCGCTCTTGGACCTGCGTCACCTTTATTCAATGCTCCGCCAGTGTTTACAGTCGATCCAATCAATAACTTGCATACACATTTGACAACCTTTGACTTTTTCATTTACGGATTGATTGGTATTACAGTAGCAGCACTGATCGCTTATCCGTTTTCAATGAATTATGCAAGGAAGGCATCTGTCCTTGTATTGAAGTTTGTCAGCCAAGAGGCAATTGTGGCGATGTTTATCGGACTTGCATGTTTACTTGCCTACCATGAGGCACAGCTTGTTGGGATTGTCTTGACAATGACGGTTGCAATGGTTGGCGGTTTGTTAAACCGTATCTTAGGTATCGGTGCTGGCGTACAATTCATGGTGTTCTACGCTTCCAGCTATATCGTGTTGAAATTGTTTGGATTTTAATATGAGTTGAACAGAACCAGTGAATGGAAAAATTCTATTCACTGGTTTTTTTTATAAAAAGAGATTTAAGAACTTGCTAACTCTTCGGAATCTTGATATTCTAAATCCAAGTAAATCTATAAGATATTGATAGTTAAAAAATCTGCATACTTGATCAGGCATAGAAGTATAGTTTAATGAATTTTAATAAACGCATGGAAAGGGAGCGATCGGGATGTCGACAACGGAAAAAAAGATGAATGTGGGAAGCTTTAATTTGGATCATACGAAAGTGAAAGCGCCGTTTGTACGTTTAGCAGGTGTGAAAGAAGGTGTAAATGGCGATGTCGTTCGAAAATATGATATTCGCTTTTGCCAGCCGAATAAGGAGCATCTCGAAATGCCTGCCATTCATTCATTGGAGCATATGATGGCGGAATTTAGCAGAAATCATTCTGATCGAATCGTAGACATCAGTCCGATGGGATGCCAGACAGGTTACTATATGGCGTTTATTAATCATGATGATTACGAAGACGTCCTTGCTATTTTAGAAAAGACATTAAATGACGTCCTCGCTGCCAATGAAGTGCCCGCATGCAATGAAATTCAGTGTGGTTGGGCGGCAAGTCACAGTCTTGAAGGTGCAAAGAAGGCCGCAAAAGAGATGTTGGAAAAGCGAGCTGAGTGGGCAACTGTTTTTTGAAGAAGTTCCATATTTTTGATGTTTCGATCATCGATTTGTTTTTTCTTTAAAAAAGGGGTAAAAAACGGTGGCGTTCCTATAATAAAAGGCGTACGATGGACATGGAGCCAAGCGGTACTATTGCTTGATTCAGTATAAGTTCATTGTACGCCTTATGGCGATGTTATAGGGAGATGAAAAGGTAAAATGGATTTGTTAGCAAAAAGAATTGAAAAAGATTTTTTAGGGGAGAAAGAGGTTCCAGACTCAGCATATTATGGAATCCAAACGATACGGGCAACCGAGAACTTTCCGATTACGAAAGAGCGGATGCATCCAGAACTCATTCGGGCAATCGGGATTGTAAAAAAAGCTGCAGCGATTTCGAATGTGCTTACGAATGACTTGCCTGAGGATATCGGCCTAGCCATTACAAGGGCGGCGGATGAAGTAATAGCTGGAACATTGACGGACCAATTCATAGTCGATCCAATTCAAGGGGGGGCTGGCACTTCATTCAACATGAATGCAAATGAAGTGATCGCAAACCGCGCGCTCGAAATAATGGGACGAGATAAAGGCGACTATCAATTCATCAGTCCGAACAATCATGTCAATATGTCGCAGTCGACAAACGATGCGTTTCCGACGGCAATTAAAATAGCAGCACAACAGCTCGTCAATCAGCTTCTTGAAACGATGGAAAGCTTCGTCGATGAATTAAAAGCGAAAGAAACGGAATTCGATCATGTCATTAAAATGGGTCGGACACATTTACAAGATGCTGTACCAATTCGTCTTGGACAAGAATTCAGTGCCTACCGAAGTGTCATCGAACGTGATATGGAACGGATCGGAAGAACAAAAGAGCATCTTTCTGAAATCAATATGGGTGCAACTGCAATCGGCACAGGGTTGAATGCGAATGAGCGCTATATTGAAACAGCAGTCGAGCATCTTCGAGACATTAGCGGCTTGCCGTTAAGGTCAGCTGAAAACTTGATTGACTCGACACAAAATACAGATGTCTATACCGAACTCTCTTCTTCCTTGAAGATTTGCATGATCAATTTGTCAAAAATGGCGAATGATTTGCGGTTAATGGCTTCGGGACCAAGAGCGGGACTAAGCGAAATCAATTTACCAGCAAGGCAGCCTGGTTCGTCCATCATGCCAGGCAAAGTGAACCCTGTCATGGCTGAAGTGATGAACCAAATCGCTTTCCAAGTAATCGGCAACGATCATACGATCAGCCTTGCTTCAGAAGCGGGCCAATTCGAACTGAACGTTATGGAGCCTGTACTCGTCTATAATTTATTGCAATCGTTGACAGTCATGAACAATGGCATTGAAGTGTTCCGCAAATACTGCATTAGCGGCATCACTGCAAACGTTGAGCAAATGCAAGACTATGTGGAAAGAAGCATCGGAACAATTACTGCGTTGACACCATACATCGGCTATGAAATGTCTTCGAAAATTGCTCGTGAATCTTTCGAGACAGGCGTGCCGCTTAAAGAGCTATGCTTGCGTTACAATGTGCTTTCTGCTGATGAGTTAAATACAATTTTAAACCCGTATCAAATGACAGAAATGAAAAGGGAAAGTGTCACGCACTACTAATTTCATATTGAATAGAGAGAAGCCAATCGACTATTATGTTCGATTGGCTTTTTTCGTTAAGCTCACTGTGCTTTGCTTTTTAAAGCGAGTTTTCCTTTATATAAAGTTCTCCATACATATTCCAAAGGACCGTTCTTGAAGCGTTGCAGCCACATTTTGCCGATGATAGCTTGCAGTCCGAAAATGACAAGCGCGATTGCTGTCGTTTGCCATAATGTTAACTTGCCATAAAGGCCGAATCCATAGCTGTAAAAAATAAGGCTGCACAATACGGATTGCAGAATGTACATTGTAAACGCCATTTTCCCTGGATAGGTGAAAAAGTGTAAAAACTTTGGATGCTTCATAAAGACGATCGAGAAAAAGGAAACATATGAAAGCATAAGCATAGGTGAGCCGATAAAGACACTTCCTATCTCCAATAATGTATTGGAAGAGTCCGTTAGAATCCGTGGAAACGTGAATACAATTCCTGCAATGCCACCGATCCACCCTAATTTTATGAAAGAGCTCTTTTTACGATTACTGTCATGAAAAAAATTCCGCTTCGCAAAATATGCTCCTAATAAAAAGGTGCCTAAAATTTGAGGGGAAAACAATATCATGTTCAGCAAGCTAGCAATGTAATCATTTATCCGCTTCACTGTTATTTCCGTATACGTGCCTTCCCCGTAAATTAGTTGATCTTCCTGTTGAAAAGCTATAATTTGTGACGGATCAATTGTGTACATATTTTCGGTATTGTCGAGCCCTGATAGGCTGCCAACAACCATGAAAATTGTCATCATAATTGGAATCAGCAATGTAAGAACGATGGACCAAACGAGGAGCGTTTTTGAGCTTCGACGAATAAATGGCAATAAAAGAAGACCCAACAATGCATAGCTAGTTAAAATATCGCCATGCCAAATGAAAATGCCGTGTAAAATGCCGAAAAGAAGTAAAGCCATCATTCTCCTTATGAACATTGGAGTGAATTTTCTACCGGCAGCTTCAGCATTCGAGTATAAAATCACTGCACCGTATCCGAATAAAAATGAAAATAATAAAAGGAATTTTCCTTCTACAAATAGAACGGAAACGGCTTTAATCGTTTCATTCCACCATCCTTCCACAGGTGTCCCCCCGAGGCTGATTGCCATTAGAGATTCATTGAAAAAGTTAATATTTACAATTAAAATCCCGAGCAAAGCAAAACCGCGTAAACCGTCCAAAACTTCAATCCGTTTCATCTGATATCCTCCTATGACTCTTTAGTGATAGAGTACAAATAAAGGATAAAGGAAATATAACGGCGAATATTATACTTTCGTTAGAATTGAAAGATATGATCGAAGAAAAGGAAAGATGCATAATGGCGAAAGAAACAATTTTAATCGTAGATGATGAGGAAGAGATTGTTTCCTTTATTCAAGATGCGTTGGAAGACGAAGGGTATGAGATTCTCACAGCATTTAATGGTGAACAGGCGATTATAGAAGCGGCAAAAAAGCCGGATATTGTATTGTTGGACGTCATGATGGACGGATTGGATGGTTTTGAGGTGTGCGAGCAAATCCGATCTGTCGTCCGTGGACCAATCATTTTTCTAAGTGCTTGCCAAGACGAAACGGATCGGGTGAAAGGACTCGTTGTCGGTGGCGATGACTATATCGTGAAACCGTTCAGCTTGTCTGAATTAAAAGCGAGGGTCCATGCCCATTTAAGACGTGAAAGACGAAAAATAAATGAGAAAGAAACAACGGAACTTCGATTTGAAAAGATGACGATTGACTATAAAGGACGTTCAGTGAGGTTAAACGGGGTTGAAGTAGAATTGACGAGCAAGCAATTCGCTATCGTCTGGTTTCTTTCATTGCATAAAGGGCAAGTGTTTTCAAGGTCTCATATATATGAACGGGTTTGGGGGCTTGAAGCGGATGGAGATGATTCAACGGTAACAGAGCATATAAAGAAAATTAGAGCAAAGTTCCAGGAAATCGATCCGACCGCCACATTTATTCAAACGGTTTGGGGAGTAGGTTATAAGTGGGTATGAAAACAGTGTCGATCAAAAGCAGGCTTCACCGGCTAATTGTGAAAATTTTACTAGTTAGCTTTGGATGTACGCTCATTACATGGGTTGCTCTGCTCTTCATTGGTGAAGATAAGACGTATTATGCAAACCATTATGAAAAAATGATTCCTTCGATTGAGGAGCAAGTAAAGCGGGAAAAAGACAGTTTGATGGAAGAGTCAGGAAAGGAATTTTTAGAGCAAATTATTCCAAAAGAAGGATTCAAATATAAAGTCGTCAATAAAAATGGCGGTTATCAATACGGTACTCTTCCTGACAAATCTGATATGACGAAAGAGCGGCTGCTGGAAAATTTGAACTTAGTTAATTCTGGACCAGGCGATTATTATGAAAAATACATACCGATTCTATCAGAGGAGGGCTCCTTGCAAGGAGTGCTGCTCTTATATTATACATTGAAGGTAACAGCTATTAATGAATCGGAAGTAATGTTAGTGAAAATAATTTCATTCCTCTTTCTATTCGCCCCTTTTCTATACATTACTCTCTTTACGATTTTGTTCGTCAGGAGGTTGAGCCTTCAATTGAAAAAGCCGCTTGGTCAATTGATGGAAGCTACTGCTTCTATTCGCGATCGAAATTTGCAGTTTTCGTTTAATGACTCCGGAAACATTACAGAAGTGAAGGAGTTGACCATCGCCTTTGAACAAATGAGGGATGAATTGTCGGATTCTTTGCAACGCGAATGGAATATGCAAAAGAAGAGGAAGGAAGCAATTGCTGCTTTGGCGCATGATATTCGCACACCTTTGACCATTATCCAAGGCCATGTTGAAGGGCTAGAGGAAGCACATAAAAAAGGAATCAATCGATTTGAGCGATATATACCTGTCATAAAAAAGAATATGGCAAGTGCAGTAAAACTTGTTCATGATCTTAGTGACACAGCTATTTTGGAAAGCGATTCGTTTGAGTTGTGTAAAGTGGAATTTGATCCTATGGAATTCCTTATTGATAAGCTGGAGGACTATGAACTTCTTTGTAAGGAGGAAGGGGTCCAATTCATCGGGAAAATAGAAGATGAACGTGAACAGAAGGTAAATATAAAGGCAGATCCTCATCGGCTGACACAAGTATTTGATAATTTACTTTCCAATAGTATACGTTTCGTCGATCAAGGTGAAATTCTTTTTGAAGTACATCTAAAAGAGGAGCGAATCACTATAAAAATAGCTGATGATGGACCGGGGTTTTCGGCAGAACAAATAACGAAGCTGTTTGATGCATTTTACCAAGGGAGTCGAAGGAAGGGACATGCAGGATTAGGTCTTCATATTGCGAAATCCATTATCGAAAAACACGATGGAACGATCCGCGCTGAAAATGGTGATAATGGTGGCGCACTCCTAACAATCTCTCTGCCAATTGTGAATGCATAGAGACAGATTTGCTTTTTTCTTCTTAATGCTAATGAAAAACGATAAAGTAGTGGACTATTGATTAGATTGAAAAGTAGAAGAGTGTAGTAGACGTTGTAAAAAGGAAAATCAGACTGTAGACAAAAAATATTTTCACTTTGTCTACAGTCTTTTTATGGTTTGTAGTCATAAAATAGGTGTTTGCCGAGCCTGGCATAAAACGCTTGTCATGTGGAAGGCAGTCTAAGTGCACAAGACGTCAGCAGGCCACGCGAAAACCAGAATGCGCTAATCATAATCGTCCGCATAGACAGATCCTCAGCAACGTTGCACAACCTTTTTGGCAAGCAATTGTTGAAACAATTGACTGCATCATCTTTAACATGAGGTACTTGGTATTTATTGAAGGAGTAAACGCAAATCAATTTGAAACAAATTTAGAGAGGGTTGTTTTTTCCTTTGCCACTCTTAGCTTTGCGATATCTTGCTCTTTGGCCATTTACCCATCGAAATTAGTTGGAGAAGGCTTTGGTTATAGACCTTCTAGAGAATTAGACAAGGAAATTCATGGAGTCTTCCTCTCAAGATGCACAAAATTGAAAATCATACATGAGTTAAGTCCTTATGATTATCCAAAATACTCGACAAAAATTAAATATATAAATCGACTGTTGATGGTTGTTTCAGATGATTCTGTATCATTTTCAAGAAATGTTGCCACCGGCGCGTATGTCTGTACTTTTGAAGGCTATACAGCCTCCGCTGCATCATATGAAATGGCTTTATGCATCGCTTTTCTTAAAGCAAATGGTCACGAAGATGTGAAATAATCAAAAGAGGATCCGTTATTTTGGGTCCTTTTTTCATTTCGAAAAAAGAAGTATGAAATAAGTTGCACCGTAAACTGGAATTGCAATGGATGTGAGTATAAATAGCGTCAATTCAATTTTAGTAAGTTCTCTTTCCCTTTTAGCTATTTTGAGGTGTCTTCGATAAGCGAAGCTAGAAATAAGTATTAATAAAAAAGATAGATCTTTTACGTTTTCTAGAATTAGAATCAAATTAATCACCCCTTAAGTTTTATAGTTACTTAACTATACGACAAAAAGAAATCTCATATATACTTTCATTAGAATGAAGGTATATTATGAGACTCTCCTTTGGTAACCGATATAGTTTTTAACCCGCGGGGCTAGGTCCGCATGTTGCAACAAATATAGCGATTGCTATTGGATTAACAGCAATCTCTGTAGCCAGTAAAATAGCCGCTGCTGCTGCAAGGTATTGTTTTGCATCGATAAACCCTTTATTTCATTCCATACAACCTGTGATATCCCTAATAAATCCTGCATACATCTATCAAAGGTATTATTTGTGCCATAGTCTCCTTGTTCCTTAAATTGCTGCGCATATTCAAGGAACATTGCTTGCTCCTCTGCATTATAATGCGAGTTCTTTAGAGCTTCTTCGTTAACAAGATAGACTCCTGTTAGTTTATCCTTTACAAGGATAGTTGAGAAGATGTATTCCAACTCATTTGCCAATGCTTGGATTTCCTTTTCCTTGTTAATAGTTGAATCTTTTGCAATACTTTGCACCGGGAAAAACCCCATGCAGATGAGAGTTACGGCCATTAATAAAGGAAAAAACTTTTTTAATTTGGACATAGAAAAACCCCCTGTGATTTTTTGTACCCTTGTACATACTCCACACTCGACCTTTTCCATCCTTGTTCAAAAGTGACTTCCCCCATATAAAACCTCCCTTTTTTTTGCTCAATTAGAATATTCTTAATTAGTCTAATTAGTCCTTCTTTTCTTTTAATTTATTTTTATTTTGTTTTTTAGCAAGTAAAAGCTAGGGGTTAATCAATATCACAATTGCAAACAGCCTGTGTAATGGTATAATAAGGTCATACTTTTTCTAATCTTCTTTTCATCTCACCCATGCGGGAGAGACGTACCATCGTTTGAACACCATACGCTTTTCTATAAGCGATTGAAGCACTTATTTTAAGTGGCAACTCTTTCAATTGTTTATAGATAGGCGTATTTTTTTATGTCTATTGAAAACTTTTTTAAGGAGAGTGTATTCCAATGAGTATACTAACGGAGAACAGAATGAGGTCAACATCAATTAAGCGTTTTAGGGAGAAGCAAGCCAGACGAAAAGTACACCCATTTGCAACGATGAATAGGTGTTTGCCGAGCCTGGCATAAAACGCTTGTCATGTGGAAGGCAGTCTAAGCGCACAAGACGTCAGCAGGCCACGCGAAAACCAGAATGCGCTAATCATAATCGTCCGCATAGACAGATCCTCAGCAACGTTGCACAACCTTTTTAGCAAGCAATTGTTGGAACAATTGACTGCATCATCTCGTCAATCAGCTCATTATGTTTCCTTTTCACAAAGTTGACGCATGTAAGCGCTTCGTCTTTGAACGAATTGTGAAATACTTCACATGTATCTACCGTTTTTCAAAAGTTAAAGTAGAATGAGAAGTAAGAAAGGCATTGAAAAACAAAAATAACTTCAAAGGAGAATGCACAATGTGGGTATTAACCGTATTTGAACAAAAAAGCTTTCGGATTTTTGAGTTCACTACAAAGGCTGAAGCAGTCCATGCACTTCGCAATTTCCACAATGCAGTCGTTTCCTACACAAGATAAATCTTTTTAGCACCCTCGGTCGAGCAGTCGATCGAGGGTTTTATTTTGGAAAATTAAACACATCGCTTTTCAACCTCCGATTCTAACTCCTCATAAAAATGTATAGATATTTTTCGTTCGAGCCGAAGTGTCATAAAGAGACTAAGCTTGTGCAAGCCTATCATTAGAAAACCAGCAAGCACCTGATCATATTTTGTGTTGAAAGGCCATGGCATAATGGGGAGAGCGTCCAAATTAGCAGGCCCGCAAAGATGGGCGATGAGTTGGTCGAAAAGTGGATTGCCTGTATATCCTAAGAAGGCCGATCCAATAAATAAAAGGCATGCTGGTGTAATGGCAACACCGCTAATAAAGGCATACCGTTTCATTTTACAAGTGCATAATCTGAACAATGGATCGGGTGATGCGAGTGGTTTCCACATGCTGAATGATAATGCAAATAGAAGAAACAAATAGCCATTTTTCAATAGAGGATTACCTGCAATGATTGTTAGAATAAAAGGGAGATGATACAGCAGAAATAAGGTTGCGAATGTATAAAGGGCAATCTTCGGAGAGAGACGAGTCAAGGTAAGCCATTTATGCTTAGGAAAACGCGGAAGCTGGTTTAGCAATTGCTCAGGGATGCCTAACATCATTAAAGGAGGAATAATGAAGTAAAGGATGCTCATTTGAACCATATGTAAACTGAATGATAGATGGCTGATTATCGCAAACGGACTGGCTGCTATAAAGAGAAACAATGCGCAGCTAATGAAAAAGGAAATAGGTTGAAAGGGAACGAAATGTTCTTTAGCGAATCGATGGATTAGTGCTAAGTAAATGACGGCAATGAGAATGATGGCAATGAGTAGCGGGTAGTTCCAAGTCGTTTTTCCGATGAGGATAAATTCAAAGGTCAGCAACAGTACCTCCTTCCTTTTTGATAGACACTATTAAAGTATATGAGAGATTCGTTCCGTATTATGCCCTGTCGGTTAAGATAAGATAGCATAGGTCTTTTAACTGTAATCCTACTAATCAATGGAAAATTACTTGTATAAAAGAGGTAATTGGGATTTTAGAAGAAACTATTCGATTGATTGCCCGTATCAATATTAATAGTTTAGGGGGTTGCTCTATGAAATTGAAAATGACAATTGTCCTTTTTGCTGCGTTAATCGCTCTGTCCGGCTGTTCAAAAGGGGAGAGTGAAAAATCTTTTATTGCAAAAGAACAACAAACGGATAAAGCTGATAAAGCTGATAAAGAAATCGTGGAAGAGACTGAAGAAGAGACGGAAAGCGAAACGGAAGATCCTGTTCCAACAGGTAAGCGGGCAACGTCTCTTGAAGAGCTTGCCGCACTTCCTCCTGGGGAATTAACAAAGGATTTTTCGGTTGAACGGGAAACGTCTATATGGATCGGCAAGGAAGTGCATTCTGATATAAGGGAAGCGTTTTTAAGTGAAATGGAAGGCATTACAGTCGTTACACAGAAACCCGAAGAATTGTATGGTGTGTTTCTTCATTTATTAGGAGGAGCCCAGTTCAAGGAAACGATCCAGCCATTGGTCGATTACTCTCCTTCGTTTAAAGAGCCGATTTTGCCAGAGCCATATGAGATAAATGTCGAAGGGAAACCTGCAACCTTACCGTCAAAAGCAATTATTTTGTTGGATGCGAGCTCCAGTATGCTGCTTCATGCGGATGGAAGGTTGAAAATGGATACGGCGAAAAGTGCCGTCAAAGGCTTTGCGATGACGATTGGAAAGGAAAGCGATGTTTCCTTATATGTTTATGGGCACGCAGGAACACAGAACAAAGCGGACAAAAACGTATCATGCAGTACGATTGACGAAGTGTATCCTTTAGGGGAATATACAGAAACTGAATTCGATAAAGCAGTTGATGAAGTAAAGGCAAGTGGATGGACACCATTGGCGGGTGCCATTAAACAGGCTCGTTTGGACCATGAACAGTCGACAGAAGACATTACGCTCTATATTGTCAGTGATGGTGCGGAAACCTGCGATGGTGATCCAGTAGCCGAAGCGAAGGCATTTGCGGAGTTGTCGAAAGATCGCCATGTTAACGTCATCGGCTTTCAAGTGGATCAACAGTCGGAAAGCCAATTAAAAGAAGTGGCAGAAGCCGGGAATGGCACGTATATGGCTGCTGACACATTAGAAGACTTTTCAAGCAATATGTCAAAGCTTTGGTTACCGTCAGACTTGGATCTTGTCGGTTTAATGTTTGTAAAGGCAGACGCTTGGCCAAAAACAATGGCGCACGACAAAGTTCGAAGATTGGGAGACCGTGCGAGAGGCTCGATTCGTATAGAAAGCGACCGCTTTGTTGGAGCGGCAAATCTTTTAGAGCGCGAAGGGATGATCGATGAATCTACAAGAGATGAATTACTGTCGATCATTGAGAAGCACCGCGAAGAATACAGAGGCATGCTTGAACAATGGATAGAAACGAAAAACAAAATGATCAATGATGAAGTAGATCGAATAGATAAAAAGATCGAGGATTATATTAATCGGATGAAAGAGTTAAAGAAGAAAAATTAATGATAAATAAGAGGAGTATAGAAAGTCCGCTCAAGATTATGCTCTAGCGATGGAGGGATGAAATGGGGCCAATTCAACTGATAGTTGTCATTTCTGCCGTCATTATTATTCATAATTATGTCTGGGAGAAGGATAAAAAGAAATACTCTATATTAGAAACAGTTGTTACCATTGTCCTGACGGTCGCTATTATTTTGCTTTTAGAGCATTTTGTTCCTTTTTTGAAATGAGGTAACTATATGTTGTTAACAGAGAAATGATGTGATGAATGAGAGAAAGGGGGGAAGGAATGGGGAAAGTCGTTGGATTTGAGTTAAACAGTCAACATCCTGAACAATCAATCGAATTTTACAAAGAGTTGTTTGGTTGGTCAGTGGAAGCTCCTAACCATGATTATTGGCCAGTTTCTACATCTAAGGAACCGGGAAGCATTGGTGGCGGTATTTGCAAAGGACCTATTGATTATCCTCATGGGATACGCATTCAAATGGAAGTAGCTTCAATTGACGAAACCATTCGGAAAGGTAGAGAAATGGGTGCGCTGACTGTTAGGGAAAACATGGAGTTTGATGATTTTTATTTGGCGTACTTGGTAGATCCTACAGGCTTAGGAATTGGATTGATTGAAAAGAAATGAAAAGAGGCTGTCCAATAAGTCCCTAAAATAGAACAGGTGGCGAAAGACGAATCGTTTTTCGCCACCTGTTCTTGTATTTTTCTCATTCAATACTGATAGTAGCTCGCGGATGCCGGCCACTTTCAGTAGATTGTGGGCCAATGCCACAATTCCGAATTCCGTATGCACCTTTTCGATGCCCCGCAGTGAGAATTTGCGGAAC
>NZ_JBHTLT010000117.1:0-26340 GCF_042679045.1 Sporosarcina contaminans
CCACCTGTTCTATTTTAGGGACTTATTGGACAGCCCCTTCATAGTTTTCAGACTATACAATTGTAGTTAATAAACTGTTACGTGCTTGCGCATGTACCGTTTTCACTGCAGTTCTTTCACAACATTCGGCGGAACTTGTCCTGTGACAGCAGCCACTAAATTCTCTGCAGCTTTCATCGCCATATCGAATCTTGTGTTTTCTGTACAGGAGCCGATATGCGGCAAGGTAACGACATTTTTCATCTTTAACAATGGGTTGTCTTTCTGCACTGGTTCAATTTCAAATACGTCCAAACCTGCCGCACGGATTTCATTGTTTTCCAACGCTTCAATCAAAGCAGCTTCATCGACTACTTGCCCTCTTGAGCAGTTAATGAAAATCGCATCACGCTTCATGGACGCAAATTGCTCTTTGCCCATTGTATGATACGTCGCTTCTGTTAAAGGCAACATTAATACGACAAAATCAGACTCCTTCAACAAGTCATTCATATTACGGTATTGGACATCATACTTTTCTTCCAAATCGCGCTTACGCGATCGGTTGTAATACAGCACGTCCATCTCAAAGCCCAATTTCGCCCTTCGTACAATTTTCTCACCAATGCGCCCCAAACCGATAATGCCCAACTTCGCATGATGGACATCTTTCCCGAAATACTCTTGGCTATCTAAGTTAAAGTTCCATTCACCATCTTTTACATAGCGATCAAATTCTACAATTCTTCTTGAGGTCGATAAAATAAGACCAAACACTAAATCCGCAACCGCTTCGTCAAGTACATACGGTGTGTGCGTGCCGATCACATTTCTTTTCTTCATCGCTTCAATATCGAAACCGTCATAACCGACAGCAATATTGCTTACAACCTTTAGATGAGGAGCATGGCTAAGTAAGTCTTCTGTAATAATTCCTTTCGGAGTCATTAGACCCTCCACATCCGCAATTTCTTTCAATAATATATCTTCAGGAATCGGCTCAACTTCCCTCCATATTTTATAATCGCAATGTTTGGCAATGAACTCCTCCACCTCTTGTGGAATAGGCTTTGCAATAAATACTTTAGGCTTCATGTACATCCTCCTAAGGTTTTTCTTTACCATTCAGCAATGCAGCCGTCTTGATGTCTCCAAACTGGATTTTTCCAATTATGTCCAACCCTCGCTTTCTCTCTGACATAATCCTCATCTATTTCAATCCCAAGACCTGGCCCTTGCGGTATGGCAACATAGCCATTTTTATATTCGAAAACCGACTTGTCTTTAATATAGTCTAACAGATCACTGCCTTCGTTGTAGTGAATGCCTAAGCTTTGCTCTTGAATAATAGCATTGTGCGAAGTCGCGTCCACTTGCAGACATGCCGCAAGCGCAATCGGTCCTAATGGACAATGAGGAGCTAATGCTACATCATACGCTTCTGCCATTGATGCTATTTTCTTTACTTCTGTAATGCCTCCTGCATGGGATAAATCCGGTTGAACAATATCCACATAGCCTTCTTGAAGAATGCTTTTAAAATCCCATCTGGAAAACATTCTTTCACCTGTCGCTATAGGAATGGAAGTATGATTTGCTATCTCCCGAAACGCTTCAGCATTTTCAGATAACACCGGTTCTTCTATGAACATCGGTCTGAATTGCTCCAATTCCTTTGCCAATACTTTCGCCATTGGCTTATGTACTCGGCCATGAAAGTCAATGCCAATACCCACATAATTTCCAACAGCATCTCGCACTGCACCTACCCTTTCAAGCGTCTGATCAATTTTCTCAAACGTATCAATATATTGGAGTTCTTCTGTTCCATTCATTTTAACGGCGCTGAAGCCTGCTTCTACAACTGCTTTTGCTGCAACACCAACATCTGAGGGACGATCTCCCCCTATCCAAGAATATACTTTAATTGAATCACGGCAAGCGCCTCCCATTAATTGATAAATAGGAGCGTTATAATACTTTCCTTTAATATCCCACAGTGCTTGATCAATACCTGAAATGGCGCTCATAAGAATAGGCCCGCCCCGATAAAAACCTGAACGGTATAACATATTCCAATGATCTTCAATTCTCATTGGATCCTTGCCAATCATATATTCCATCAGTTCTTCAACACATGCCTTCACTGTATGTGCTCTTCCCTCTACGATTGGTTCTCCCCAGCCAATGATGCCTTCATCAGTTTCTATTTTCAAAAAAAGCCATCTTGGAGGTACTTGAAATAATTCATATGAAGTGATTTTCATTCCGTCGCCCCCTTATGCGTTTTTTTCATTAGTTTCTTCGTGAAAAATGGTGTAAACAATGTGATGACTGCGATTGTTAATAGAACAACAGTTATAGGTCTTGTATAGAAGATACTTAAATCACCTTGCGACATGACCAAAGCTCTTCGTAGATTACTTTCCATCATCGGTCCCAAAATCAAACCTAAAATAACTGGTGATGCAGGAATTTCGAATCGCTTAAAGAAGTATCCAACTACACCAGCAACGAACATAACTACAACATCAAAATAGTTATTTCCAAGAGAATAAGCTCCAACTACACATAGCATTAAGATAAGCGGCGTCAAAATGGTTTTAGGAATATGCAGAACCTTTGTGAAGAAACGTATCCCCAATAATCCGAATACTAATAATAAAATATTAGCCAACAGCATGCCGACAAACAATGTATAGACGATAGGGCCATTTGATTCAAATAACATAGGGCCTGGTTGAAGCCCTTGAACCATTAATGCACCTAACAATACGGCTGTTACTGCATCTCCGGGAATACCAAGTGTTAATAAAGGAATCATGGCGCCTCCTGTAACACTGTTCCCTGCCGCTTCAGGCGCTGCTACTCCACGAAGATCACCTTTTCCAAATTCATCTTTATGCTTTGCAAAACGCTTCGCTTCGTTATATGCAACAAAAGCTGCAATATCAGCCCCAGCTCCCGGAATCATTCCAGTAAATGTCCCAATTCCAGAAGAACGCAAAATTGTACCAATCAACCCTTTAAATTCATGCCATTTTAACTTCACTTTATCAAGTGTGACTGAAACCTTTTTTTCTTTAAATATATCTTCCATCGACTTAAATGCTTCCGAAGTTGCAAATAGTCCGATCATAATTGGAATAAAACCGATGCCTGTAGACAATTCAGGCATTCCAAATGTAAATCGTGGAAAGCCCCCGATTGGATCCAAACCAATCGTTGCTATTAACAATCCTAATGTACCAGCCATCAATCCTTTGACAATCGATTTACCTGCAATACTGGATACTATTGATAATCCAAACAATGCTAAAGCAAATGACTCGGGCGCGCTAAATTTTAAAGCAAAGCTTGCTAACTGAGGTGCAACTAAAATAAGAACAATTACACTGATCAGCCCACCAATTGCACAGGAAAGTGTTGATACCGTCAATGCTTTATGAGCTTTCCCTTTTTGTGTAAGTGGATATCCATCCATTACAGTAGCTGCGGAAGCAGGAGTTCCCGGTGTATTAATCAAAATGGCGGTCAATGAGCCCCCATATACGGAACCGAAATAGACACCTATCAACAACAGAATCCCCGTTACTGCATCCATTCCAAATGTTAGTGGAAGCATAAGAGCAACCCCCATTGTTGACGTCAATCCAGGCAAGGAGCCTATAACAATCCCTAATAATGTTCCAAAAGCCAAGAATAGTAGAACATCCCATTGAAATACATTAATGAGCCCTTCCAAAAACAAATTCATTCTCTGTCACCCCCGGTCTATAAGAATAACGACCCCAAAGGAATCGAAACCTTTAATAGCAATTCGAAAACGATATATACGAATAGAACTGCTCCTAACGGAACGCTGATTAATGTAGCAACGCGCCGAACTTTTGAAAAAAATAAAAGTCCAAAAATTACTAAAGCAGTCGAAATATAAAAGCCAATAAAAGGCATTGCCAATATATAAGCTAAAACTATTACCATTGAAATCAAAGCATATCCTATCGTCATCCACTGTTTCTCTGATTTTTCTTTATCAAGGATCCCTTGAATGAATAAGATCAACCCGAAAATGATTAGCAATCCACAATAGATTCTCGGCAAAAATGCAGCTCCAACTTCCATCGTATTTCTGTCCGGAAAGTCTAAAGTCAAAAAATAAAAGAACCCGCCTATTAGTATCGAAATGATTCCACTTGTAATATGCGGAATTTTCATCGGTTACACCCCTCACTTATACCAATGTTGAAAAAATAAAGATTGGGAAAATCCCAATCTTTATTTACCGCTTAAACCTAACTCTGCGAACATTCCTTTATAGTAATCATAGTTTTCATCCATAAAAGAAGTAAATTCTTTCGAATCCTTTAACTCGATTCCAAGACCATTGCTGCTCATAAACTTTTTGAAGTTCTCTTCCTCAGCAGCTTTCAAGAAAGCATCCTCAAGAATCGAAACAATTTCATTAGGAGTATCTTTAGGTACTGTAATACCTCTCCATGTAGCAATTGTTTCGCTTTCAAGACCCGCTTCTGCAAACGTAGGGACATCCGGGATAATATCCGATCTTTTATCGGACATTACCGCAAGGGTTTTAAGATTCCCTGCATCCAACTGTGTTTTTACCTCTGCTGGACTAACCGTAACTGCGTCGATATGTCCTCCAACTAAAGCAGTTACAGCTGGTGCAGCACCTTCAAAAGGAACGTGATTCAATTCGATATCTGCATTCTTTGCCAAGCTTTCAGCTGCTACATGCCATATGGATCCAGAACCAGCATTACCGACTTTTAGTTCACCTGGGTGAGCTTTCGCATAGTCAATGAACCCATCCAATGTATCATAAGGTGCATCCGCTGGAACTGTTAATGCAGCAGGATCTAAGTTAATCATCGCTACTGCTTTCATTTGATCTTGATTTAGCGAAGAGACTCCCATATGCTCTAACATTGTCAACTCTGCAATAACCATTGTGACTGTGTAACCATCAGGCTTCGCATTCGCGCCTTCCGTCATGCCAACTGAACCGCTTCCACCAGGCTTATTAACTACACCGACCGGTTGTCCCAAATGCTTTTCAACATCTGCCGCTAATGCTCTAGCTGCAGCATCAGTTCCCCCGCCTGCTGAAGTAGGTGAAATTAATGTAATTGCTTTGTTTGGAAAATCTGAACTTCCTTTAGAACTTGATTCACTAGATTTATCACTTCCACACGCGGCCAATGATAAAATTAAAGCAGAAATAATCGCTAACCCAACGTATTTCATAAACTTTTTCATCACATATTCTCCCTTGAGTTATTTTTTCTCTTTTCTGTTTACAAATCTGTCTCGATTCATCTTATTCGCAATTTCCTGAGCTCCGATGACAAGTGAATTTTCGACTTGCAGGTCATTAGCCTCAATCACTTTCCATTTTTCTCTCATTTGATTCAGCAAGTATGCAAATGATCGCTTTAAAGGATTTGTCCCACCAATTACTATCCAATCAAAATCCTCTATCGCTTCAATACTGCCAAAAAGCGATTGGATATCATTATAAATGACTGATCCAACAAAATAGTTGGCTCTTTCATTCTCTGTTAAGTTCTCGAAAAGTTGAAGTAATCGGATGTGATAAAAGCTCCTTGTAAGTCCATAGCTTTTAGCCGCCTCAAAACCTTTTAATAGCATTGCTTCATCTATTTCCTGAACTAAGTTCGGACTGAGTGAGTCGGATAGTATCGTTTCTTTTTGCATGGCCATTAGTGTTTCTCCACCTAAGGTAGAAAGACAAGAAATCAATGTTCGGTCATGATCCACAATAACAAACTTTGTGTGGGAGCCTGGCAAGACTATAATTCCTTTACCATGTAAATCCATTTGTTTTAACAACCCAATAGATTCTACTTCTTCCCCTCTCATCACATCGAATTGATTAATCGCATCGATTGGACGAATACAATCCGATACTCCATTACTCATTCCTGGAACAAAAACGCAGGGAATTTCGTAAAACTCTTTCAAACTAACAACTTTAGAGCTTTCCACAAAATCATCCACTCCAGCAGGAGCAATAATATGAGGAACTTCATAAAGTCCTAAGTTAGACGTAATCATACCGGATGCTACGATATACTCCACATCGAAAGCCGTTAGGCAATTTCTTTCGAGCAATCTTCCCAAGCCCTTATGAAGATGGCTTTTCAATTCTCCATTGTGACCATCTATAGCAGTATTTCTAACACCAATACGCACTTTCTCACTATCGGTAATTTGATTTGTTTCGCTATCGATTAATCTAATTCTTGAATTAGTAGTACCTGAGTCAATAAGTATGGCAAACATTTCATCACCGCATTTCAGTTTTTCATCTTGTTGTACGTGCATTATTGGCTATTTCTACAAATCGGGATGCCCGCTTTTCAATTTCTTCATAATTTCCTGTTTGGACTATTCCATCATCAACGAGCGAACTTCCAATCCCAAGTGACATAGCACCCGCCTCTAAATAGTCCTTTGCATTTTCCAAAGAAATTCCGCCTACCGCCATTGTTTGGATAAATGGCAACGGCCCTTTTAGATCTTTGAGAAATGATGGACCGAGACTACGAATCGGAAATATTTTAACCATTTTAGCTCCAGCCTCATATGCAGATAGTGCCTCTGTAGGTGTGAACACTCCAGGTATCAAAGGCACATCATACCGATTGGCTGCTTCAATAGTCTTTTGATTCACTGTAGGAGCCAACAAGAAACTTGCACCTGCCATTATTGCAAGTACAGCCGTTTCGGAATCCAAAACAGTACCTGCTCCTATGAGCAAATCTGGGTAAAGCGCTTTCAAACTTTCGATACCTTTTATCGCACCTGGCGTATTCATCGTCACTTCAACTACACGAATTCCACCCTTGTATAGGCTATCGACAGTAGGGATCAAGTTTTCCGTCGATTCAGCACGAATAATAGCTACAATCTTCTCCTCGGAAATTCTGTTTAAGATTGATTTCAAATCCTCACCCCTTTTGTTCCTCATTGAGGAACACAGTTTCATTAATGTTGCATTTATTAGTCGTTCCTCAATAAGGAACGACGTTTCAATAATTATGCATATTCTAATTATAATTCGAAACCGAAAACAATGTCAATTCGAATTTTGCGATTAGGATACCTTTCCACCTAACAATTTAGAAATTTCTTGGGATGTTTGCAAAACTTCCATAGCCATAGCACTCAACTTATCCTCTGTTACTCTCATGATCGGTCCCGCTACACTGATGCCTGCAACGACCTCTCCTTTAGAGTTAAAGATAGGAGCAGCCGCGCACTTGATACCCAATTCATGTTCTTCATCATCGATCGAATATCCATTATTTCGAATCTCTTCTAAATGGAGTAATAGTGTTTCAATATTAATAATCGTCTTATGGGTGAATTTTTCCAATCCCTTATCCTCAACGATATCAAGTATTTCTTGTTGTGGTAAAAAAGCAAGGATTGCTTTGCCGACACCTGTGCAATGCATAGGGGCTCTCTTCCCAATATTCGAAAACATGCGTATCGTTGCGGAGCTTTCGATTTTATCAATATAAACAATTTCGCTTCTTTCCTGAATAACCAAATGAGCCGTTTCCCCAGTTTTTTCAGCCAAACGTCGTAGATGACTCGATGCCACCTTGCGAATGTCAATATTATTTGATACTGTTTGTCCAAATTCGATCAACTTCAGCCCTAACCGATACTTTTGATTTTCTGGGTCCTGTTGTACAAAACCCTTTTTCAACAACGACATCAATAAGCGATGAGCCGTGCTTTTCGATACTTTTAATTCAGTAGACAACTCGGTAACTCCTAAACCATCCGGCTCTCCTTGCAATATTTCCAATATAATCAATGCACGATCTACTGATTGGACCGTGATAACCTCATTTTTCATTCGAGTCCTCCTATGGTTCTGTAATACGGAACATCGTTCTTATGATAGATTATACTAAAATAGATCACAAATACAACAGTAAATAGAGGCTTGATATTTTTCGGAATCGTAGTTGTCGTGTTTGATGTTCTTACATCTTAAATTTTCGTATCCTCCATTCAGAAAAGCTGGCTAACAAGTTCGAGCTTACTATGATCTTTTCCCATTGAGCTGCTGATATCTTGGGTAGAAGCAGCTGTCTGTTCTACCCTCGTTACTGATTCCTCAGACACAAGCAGGCATTCCGGTAATTGATTCATTGACCACCTTGCTGTTTGATGAGATGTGATTCAATATATCCGATACGTTGCCCTATGCTCCTTGCCACTTATAGCGAAAGAAACGAAATTCAAGTATGTACAAATAGTTAGTACAAGTTAAAGAGTAGATGTGGGTACATATGAAGAAAAAAACCTTGTTTAATTAAAAATAGGATCTTTCTATTTGTACCTTTTATGATACACATCTGGTGAATTACTTTACATGTCTCTTCTACCTAATGCTTGGTATATAATCGTTAACGATAAAGTTTATTCATTAAGTACACTTCAATTTTCTTCAATAACAATAAAAAACACCATGCCCTTCTCTAAGAGCATAGTGTCTAAAATAGAGATGATTCTCGTCCTTTAAAACGAATATCGAGCTTCAACATCAAAGCGTCTCCAAACAAACCCGCACACCTTTCACTAAATCGTCTAAAGACCAGCTTGGCAGTCGTTTATTGATCAATGCCAATTCATGAGAAGCAGGGATGTGGATAAATCCGGCGCGGAATTTTCCGCCCTGTTTTTGCGCTTTATGCAAAGCTGCGTACATTATATTATTGCATAAATAGGTGCCTGCTGTATTGGAAATAGCTGCCGGCAATCCAACTTCTATCATCCGGTTCACCATTTCCCTTACTGGCACTGTAGCAAAAATTCCGTCGGGACCATCGACATCAATCGGTTCATCTGTCGGCGCATACCCGTCATTATCGGGCTCTCCGTCTTTCATGTTAATGGCAATTCGTTCAGGTGTTATCTTTGAGCGTCCGGCAGCTAAGCCTAACATGATGACGACATCTGGATTTACACGATCAATTGCTTCTATTAAAGCAGACTCTGATTCCTTGAAATGAACAGGTAAAATTTCAGGAACAATTTCCAAACCATCTATGCCGCTCGAAACAATGGATTTTACTACTTCTTCTGTCGGATTGATCGGGTTGTCCAAAAAAGGCACAAAGCCCGTTAATAATACTTTCATTTTAGGCATTCCCTTCTGTTAATTTGTTAACTAAACGAATTGGCCGTTCACGAAATCTTTCCGTTTCGCTTGCATATACAATCTCGGATTGAGCTAGCTGTTCGATAACTGCCGAGTTAAATACCATCTGTGCTTCGACACATGATGCTAATACTTCATCGTACACGATTTCATCAGCTGCTTCGGTAATAATATCTGCGGCAATCCAGTTTGGATAACGTCCAATGCTATAATAACTAGTCGGATCCGCCTCAATTTGATCGAAATAAAAATTTAAATGCTCAGCTTCTTCAAGTAAGAAAACTTCAGGCAACCAATCATTTCCGTACTTTTTAAAGCGTTCCCGCCAATAATCATTCATCTCGGAAATTGACGTTTTCCCAATTTCATCACTAACGACATTTACTACTGCATTGAAATTATCTACATGCAGTTGTCTTTCTACGTTTTGAGGCACTCTGCAAATTCCGTACATTTTGGCACTCGGTAAAAAATAGGATACTGGAAAACGCGGCGGGCTATTATATCCGGCAAATGGTTGCACCCATTCATGAGATGGTATGCCATGATCGTCGATAATAACGTCTGGCGCCCATTTGCGCAGCAGCTCAGGCATAATATTGCCTTCCCCGAAAACGGATTTGCTGAATCTGACATAGGAATACTCTAATCCGACCGCATTGAAACGTGCTGCATGATGTTTCCATTCCGGATGCTCACTCATTAAACGTTTCAGCAGCATGTAGCCATCCACATTCGCTAACGGAATGACGACAATATTGATCTTTTTCAATTGTTCAGATGTGAATTGATCGATTAATTGCATCACTGCATAGGTACTCGAAACTTCATTCGAGTGATGACCCGCTTCAATAATAATCGTAGGCTTATGAAGCGTCATTTTTAAGCTTGCTTCATATTCCTCTTCCGTAGGCAAATAACATTCAATGACCGGAATTTGTTCGTGACGGAATGATTCATCGGGTACGACCACTTTATACGGCCTTCTTTGTAAGAAGTCCTCCACTTCATGGTGAGGATGCTCTTTTTTAATTTCGAATGAATGGACCGGATGCTGCAATCGAACGCCGTCTTTCATCGCCGAAATATTATCCATCTCAAAAGATGCGTTAAAATAAAGTGTATCCGTTACGACTTCAGGCAAGGTATCGTTGGAGTAACGGAAAACCTTCACTTTCGCCCTCGGTTTGTCTTCTTCCGTCAAATGCATGAAAGGGTACACTCCACCAGGGGCGTAAAAAGGCTTTCCTTCGACTTCCTCTCCCCAATGCGCAAAATAATCGAGTGTATTAAAATATAAATCTTCATGCAATGCTTCTAATGAAGAAACTCTTTCCTCATCAATGCCTAACTTTCTTTCGCTTTCATTCATCCAGACGTCTATTTCGATCCGGTCAAAAAATGGAACGATATGCCCTTGGCCCTGTTCATAATCTTTTACTTGTTCTTTAACGGCTGGCAATATTTCCTTTAAATAAAACTCATAAAATGACGCTCTTGAGCTATCAATCAGCTCAGTAATTCGCTCTCCATCCTTCAACAACAGTTCAACAGCAGTTGTCGATGGATATGCATAGTTCTTTCCATTAACGTAATCGATACGCTTTACCGGTACGTGTAGCCTTCCAAGCTCGGAGCGGGCACCATCCTTTTCACCATAGACAATATATGTAGACTCTTGGTTTGGCACACAGTCAAACATGACGTTTTCATGCGCAATACCCCATTCTCTTTCTACCAATAAATCGATCGGATACACTTCTTGAATCCAACGAATGTTTAGTTCCAGCCCATTCGGCAAATTATCCTCTACTGCCGAAATAATCACCTTATCAAAAGCTTCGTTGCGATATTGTGGAATGATCACTTCTTCTATCCAATGGTATGCTGTTTTAAAAGATGAGAACACTTCTACTTGATCCGTATGAACCTTTCTTTTCCAAGCTTCCGCTAGTTCAGTTCGTTTTTGTAAATCCTTTGAAATGAAAATACGCGCTTCAGCGATTTGATCTTTATACCGCCTCAACACAGCATCGATTTTCTCTTCTTCACTTTCGTCCTGCCATTCAAATTCAAGCATGAGGTCATCTTTGAAAGGAAGCCGCTTCAATTCTTTTTCCCAGTAACCAAAATTGCCGCCTTCGCTCCAATGCTTCGCACGGCTTACTGTTTTTACGATTTCTGGGATTTCACTTAATTTCCCTTGAAAGGAAAGATGATTTTTCTCTACAAGTTGAAGAGCCAATTGCTCTTGCTCTTTCATCGTAATTTTCACGATCGCTTTTTCTCGATCGCGCCACGGTAGTATGAATTGTGTAGACAGCAAAGAAGCACGAGCGATTAATTCACAAAATGCTTTTCCGACCTCTATCGGTAAATGATGATCTAAATGGTAACCGACACTCATTTCACGATAGGGGGATGCTTCAAAATGATTCCCAAACCCAGCGAAAGTCCAAATATCCTCTATACTCTCAATTTCAGGTACGACAGCTTCTTCACGATAGGACAGTCCTTCGCTCGCAATTGTCGACAATAGATGATTCAACTCTTCTTCTGTCTTATAATAAATCGTAATTTTGGAATCTTTCATTTCAAGTTGAGTTCGTTCACTTTTTTCCCAATTCAAATGAAATCGCTGATTGTTTCTATCAAAAAAATTGAAACTTAAAGCTGTTGTTTCATATCCAATTCTTGCGAAAACATCAAATAACGCTGGAGGGAAATAATCCTCCTCAAAATTAATGAAAAGAGAGACTCCGTCAATGATACCGTCGTTATTTTTATCTAACAGAACTCCATCTGTAGACCATATTTTTTGTATGAGTTCATTCATCATGATCACCTACATTTTCAAATTTGGATCGAAACGGTCTCTCAACCAATCACCTAATAAGTTGAATCCCAATACGGTTAGCATAATCGCAACGCCAGGGAAAACAGCAGTCCACCATGCAGTTGTTGTATAGTTTCGGCTATCTGCCAACATGCCTCCCCAAGATGGAATCGTCGGATCGACGCCCAATCCTAAAAACGTAAGCGAGGCTTCCAATAAAATAAATTCGGCAATATACATCGTCCCCAACACTAAAATCGAAGACATGACATTGGGCAAAATATGTTTTCGGATAATCGTGAAGTTGCTGCCGCCAATCGCTTTTGCTGCTTGAATATACTCCTGTTCTTTCAATGAAATGACCTGGCCTCGAATGAGACGGGCAAAGCCAACCCAATACGTTATTCCTAATATAATGATAATTTTCCACATTCCAGTTCCAATGACACTCATTACAATGATCGCAAGCAAAATAAACGGGAATGCCAATTGAATGTCCGCTACTCTCATAATGAAATCATCCAGCCATTTACCAAAATAACCGGAAATCAAGCCGAAGAACACTCCGATGATAAGCGCAATCAATACTCCGAAAAAGCCTACCATAAGCGAAATTTGTGCCCCGTGAATAATTCTGCTGAGCAAATCCCGTCCAACTTGATCGGAGCCTAACAAATAGACGGATTGTCCAAGTGGATCAGCCCAAGAAGGTGGAAGTAAACGGTCTTTCAAGTTGGCTGCTGTATAATCATAAGGGCTTATCCAAGATGCAAAAATTGCCGACAAAATTGTAATTGCCGTCAAAATCATCCCGATAACACCCGTAGGATTTTTCTTAATGAATTTCCAAGATCGTTGGAAAGCGGAATCTTTCTTTTTCTCAATCACTTGCTCCATTTTACTCCCCTGCCTTTCCTGCTTTGATCCTTGGATCAATAAATGAATAACTAAGATCGACAATCAAGTTAACAAGCACCATAATCATCGCCAAGAAAATAACTCCGCCTTGGATGACAGGATAGTCCCGCTGGTTAATCGCATCAACGATCAGCCTTCCGATGCCGGGCCAAGCAAAAACTTGTTCAATAATGACGGTTCCGCCTAATAATCCCCCTAATTGCAAACCTAAAAAGGTAATGGTCGGAAGCAATGCATTTCGAAAAGCATGCTTAATTATAACTTTCCATTCTTTAATCCCTTTGGAGCGTGCAGTCGATATATATTGCTGATTTAGCACTTCCAGCATGGAAGAACGGATGAGCCGAGCCAATATCCCCGACAATATTAAACCTAACGTTACGGACGGTAATATGAGTGAAGAAAATCCTTCAAAGCCCGATGCAGGAAGCCATTGAAGTGTTACTGAGAAAATGAGGATAAACATAATTCCAAGCCAAAAGTTTGGAAACGATATCCCGACTAGTGAAAAAACTCTACCAAAGAAATCGAAAAACTTCCCGCGATATACGGCAGATAAAATGCCGATCGGAAAGGCAATCAGTACTGCTACTGCCAATCCACCAACCGCTAAAGCCAAAGTTGCCCCCGCTCTTTCAAAAATCAATGAGGAAACTTTCGCTCCGTTTCTGAACGATTCTCCAAAATCAAACGTCAGCATACCTTTCAAAAACAGCCCATATTGAACATATAGAGGTTCATTGAGACCTAATTTTTCATTTAACGCTTCAATCGCTTCAGCTGTAGGTTCACCAGCGCCAAACATAACTGCCGCAGGATTTCCGGTTAAACGAATTGAGAAAAAGACTAATAACGATATAAAAAAGACGACGAATACCATATGAAGCAATCTGCGTAGTATGTATGAAAACATGGTGATTCCCCCTTTAAAATGTGAAGAAAGAGACAGTATGTTGAACGCACACTATCTCTTTTTCCAAATTACTTCACAGATACTTCTTCTAAACGGATGCGATCTTCATGTGGAGGCTGGAAGTCAACTAATCTTTCATTGACGCCATATAGACCTACCTCTTGATATAGGTTGATTTCCGGTGCAAGATCATACAGCACTTCCGTTAGCTCCATGAAAATTTGTTCCCTCTCGTCTTGGTCGACAGTTGAACGTTCCGCTTTTAGCAATTCTTCAACTTTCGGATCACTAAACGATGGATTCCAATGCTCGCCCTCTGCGTACATTAAATAAGCGGTATTATCAAAGTCCAATGTCCATCCACCCCAGCCTTGACGATACATATGCCCTGCTTTTCCGCTTGGGATCAATTCTGAAGTTAAGGTTGTTGGATCTGCGTTATTGATGTTCAGCTTAATGCCAACTTCATCAAAATAGTATGCAATGATTTGAGAGATTTCCTTGAAATTTCCGTCATTTCCCGGAATGTAAACTTCCAATTCTGTTCCTTCAGGCACACCCGCTTCAGCTAACAATTCCTTAGCCTTTTCCGGATCGTATGGATATGGCTCCAAGTTCGGGTTATTACCAAATGAAAGGTCACTTTGGTACGTGCTGATCGGATTTGCATAGCCATCCAAAATTTCATCGATGATTGCTTCTTTATCGACAGCATAGTTTAATGCTTGTCGAACTAATTTATCGTCAACGATACCATGCCCAGGATCAAATCGAAGGGAGAATACAGTCGGCGTTCCGACTTCCTCCAATTTAATGTATGGAGCATCTTTTACAGTTTGTGCTTGTGAAATTTCGACACGCTTCATAATATCGATTTTTCCAGTTTGCAATTCTGCTAACCGTGTGGAAGCTTCCGGTATAAATCGGAATGTAACTCCGTCTAATTTCGGAAGTCCTTCTTTCCAATAGTTTTCGTTTTTCTCCAATTTTGCATATTGGTCCCTTTTGTATTCAACCATTTTAAAAGGGCCTGTCCCTACAGGATGATCATTGAAAAATTCATCGGTATTTTCTTGTACATATTTAGGTGGCACAATTACCGCTCCATAACCGGATAGTTTTGTTAACAACACTGGGTCAGGAGTATTCAAATGAAAAATGACTTCATAGTCGTTTACAACTTCAACCGAGTCAATCGATGTATAGTTTGCCTGTTGAGGCCCTTTTGCTCCCTCTTCTCCTAAGAGTCGGTCAAACGTGAATTTAACTGCATCCGCGTTAAATGGTTCTCCATTATGAAATGTAACACCTTCACGTAATGTAAAACGCAAAGTCAAATCATCTTCGTATTCCCAAGACTCGGCTAAGCCTGGCTGCAATTCCAAATTCAAATCGCGATCTACTAAGCCTTCAAAAATAGATGAAGCGACAGAGCTCCAGTCCAATAAAAATGTGTCAATCGGGTCCCAACTTTGCGGGTCGGTTGGAACACCTACTACAATGCTGTTGCCTCTTTCAGCTGCAGGATTTTTACTTGGATCTGCAGGCGTTTTGGAATCCCCATCTGAACTCGATTTTCCGCCAGAACATGCCGATAGCACGATCATTACAGCGATCAGCAACATGAATAAACTTTTTTTCTTATACATTGGTGACACTCTCCTTTTCCACACTATTAATATTTTGATCTACTGAGTGATACAAATGGCATGAAGTATAATGCCCGTTTTCCACCTCAATAAATGTTGGCTCCTTACTCTTACAAACTTCCATACATGCAAAACATCTCGGATGGAATGTACAGCCGCTTGGAGGATTGGATGGACTCGGTACGTCTCCCGTCAGCACAATTCTCTCTTTTTTCTCATCCGGATGGGATTTCGGCAAGCTTGAAAGGAGCGATTGGGCATATGGATGAAGAGCTTTATTATAAAGACTATGCTTATCCGTCAGCTCGACCATCTTACCTAAGTACATCACCCCGATGCGATCACAGAAATGTTTCACAACGCTTAAATCGTGGGAAATGAATAAATACGTTAAATCATATTCCTTCTGCAAATCACGCATTAAATTCAAAACCTGTGATTGAATCGATACATCCAACGCCGATACAGGTTCATCAGCGATTATAAACTTCGGTTTTGAGATTAACGCCCTTGCAATGCCAATCCGCTGTCGCTGCCCGCCGGAAAATTCATGGGGCAATCGATGCAACTGAGCTTTCGTTAAACCAACTTGCTCCGCAACCTCATATACTCTTTGCTTGCGCTGCTCTTTATCTTTTACTCCGAAGTTGATTAACGGCTCTTCGATAATTTGATATATTTTCATCCTCGGATTTAAAGACGCAAAAGGATCTTGAAAAATGATTTGCATCTCTTTCCGGTATTTCATCATATCTTTCTGAGAGAGATTCGTAATATTATTCCCCTCAAAAATAATCTCGCCGGATGTCGGTTGAAGCAGCTTTAAAATTGTCCGCCCCATTGTACTTTTGCCGCAGCCTGATTCACCGACAATACCTAAAGTCTCACCGCGGTTCACCGTGAAAGAAACACCATCGACGGCTTTTACCTCATTCAGAACCTTTTTCCCGGTTATTCCTCCAAGCTGAGGAAAGTATTTTGTCAGCTGTTTTACTTCTAATAAAGGAGCATTCGTCAATGTACTTCCTCCTCTCCATACAACCAGCACCTTACTTTGCTTCCATTCGAGTGAGGAACCATTTGCGGATCTTCAGAACAACGGTCATGCGCGAATGGACAACGTTCTTTAAAACGGCACCCCTTGACAATACTTCCGGGCGCCGGAACAGTTCCCGGTATGCTCGATAAATATTCTTTTTCCTCGTGGATCGAAGGCAAAGACGCAAGAAGCCCTTTCGTATAAGGGTGAAGAGGTTCATCAAACAAATTCTTTGTCGTAGCTTCTTCAATAATTTCTCCGGCATACATGACGACAACACGGTCGCAAATTTCTGCAACGACCCCCAAATCATGCGTAATTAAAATGATCGACATTTGAAGTCTTTTTTGAAGCGATTTCATAAGTTCTAAAATTTGGGCTTGGATCGTTACATCTAGCGCTGTTGTCGGTTCATCTGCTATCAGTATTTTCGGGTCGTTCACTAAAGCGAGGGCAATCATGACCCGTTGCCTCATTCCTCCGGATAATTGGTGAGGATAATTATCCATTACTTCATCCGGACGCGGTATGCCTACAAGCTTTAGCATTTCCAAAGTCCGTGCATCCGCTTCCTCTCGACTTATTTTTTCATGGCTAAAAATCATTTCGCGTACTTGTTTACGAATCGTATAGACCGGATTTAACGAACTCATCGGCTCTTGGAAAATCATCGACATTTTTTTCCCGCGTACGTCCCGCCAATCCTTTTTCGAGAAATTTTCAAGGTTTAAAGCTCCTAAATGAATATGACCATCTAAGTAATCTATTCCTTTCGGAAGAAGCCCCATTAGCGAAAGTGACGTCATACTTTTTCCGCATCCAGACTCTCCAACAATGCCTAACGTTTCCCCCTCTTTCAATTCGAAAGAAACGCCATTGACAATAGGGGTTTTTTTCTTGCCGTCGACTACACCGACTTTTAACTCGTCTATTTGCAATATTGCCTGCTCAGCCATATTCTCACTTCCTTTAACGTAAACTTCTATGCTCTTTTCGAATGGATCGCAAAATCTCGACTGCCGCATCGTTATCTCCGTGAATGCAAAATGTATCGGCTGCAATCGAATATGTAGTTTGCTGTCTAGTTGTCACGGTTGATTCATTAACGATTTGTTGAAATTGTGCTGCTGCGAAATGTGGATCGCTAATTACGCTGTTCACGATTTTTCTGGGAGTCAGCTGGCCATCTTGTTCGTATGTACGATCTACAAAAGCCTCAGACCACACTGTTAACCCTTTCTTCTGTGCAACTTGGACGGTAACACTGTTCGCAAGAGCATATAAAATCAACTCATTGGAATAGTCACGTACAGCATCTGCAATTGCTTCAGATGTTTTTTCGCAAACAGCTGCCCGATTGTAAAGTGCACCATGCGGCTTCACGTGATGTAAACGTTTACCAAACTTTTTTAAAAAAGCATCTAAAGCACCGATTTGATAAAGAACAATATCGTAAATTTCGTCTTTCGTGAACTCCATATTACGGCGACCAAAACCGACGATATCTGGATACCCTGGATGGGCTCCAACATTCACTCCGTACTCGATTGAAGCTTCTACAGCTTTTCGCATATTGCTCGGATCACTAGCATGAAAACCGCAAGCTATATTGACACTGTCTACATACTGCAACAGTTCGGAGTAATCTTTTATTTTATAAATTCCAAAGTCCTCGCCGAAATCACAGTTAATATCAACCGCTCCCAAACAATCACCTCAACATCTATTCCCGAATTTCAAAACTATTGTTTCAAGTTATAAAAAACATTCTATCACACTATTTGTTGATTTCAAATATATTTTTTACGACTCACTTGTATTTCTTTGCAGAATATTGAATAATAGGAATACCATTTAATAAAACCTAATTCCCGTAATTCGGAACAAAAGGAGGGTGTATCGTGGAGTATTCGATTAAACCTTTTCATGATCACGCGATTTACATTTCATACGGAGAAGATATACGAGAGGATTATTTGCATTACAGCCAAACGATAATTGCGGAGCTTGATAGAAATCAGCCAATTGGCTATGTGGAAGCAATTCCGGGGTACAACAATCTAACCATTTTCTATGATCCAATTAAAATTGCAGAAGAATACAAAACAACACAAATGCAGCAAACCTTTATAAACACAATCGAAAGTATGCTCAAAAATATAGGGGAAATAAAGGCAACTGAACGTGATGTAGTTGCTATCCCAGTTTGTTATGACGAAGAATATGGACCTGATTTGACTTACGTAGCAAAATTTCACAACCTTTCAATCGAAAAAGTGATAGAGCTTCATAGTGAAACGATTTATACAGTCCATATGTTAGGGTTCGCTCCCGGATTTCCTTTCTTAGGCGGTATGGACCAAAGAATTGCGACTCCAAGAAAAACAACGCCTGCACCTGCGATTCCCGCTGGATCTGTAGGCATCGCAGGAATTCAAACTGGTGTCTATCCAATTGAAACACCTGGCGGATGGCAAATCATTGGTAGAACTCCATTATCTTTATTTCAACCACATATGCATCCACCCTCTTTATTGATTGCTGGAGATAAATTGAAATTCTATCCGATTACAAAAGAGGAATTCATGGAACTGGAGGGGAAGAAGTATGATTACATTACTCAATAGCGGAGTATATTCCTCCATACAAGATAATGGCCGATGGGGTTTTCAGCAATACGGGATGATTGTAAGCGGCGCGATGGATCGCAACGCATTAAAAATTGGCAATTTACTAGTCGGAAATGAACAAGACGAAGCCGGAATTGAAATTACGTACGGCTTAACAACCATACAGTTCGAGTCAGATCGATTAGTTGCGATAACCGGTGCTGATGCATCCCCTTTACTTAATGGAAAAACTGCTCCTATGTGGCGGCCTTTCAGTGTAAAAGCGGGAGATCAGCTTCAATTCCAAGGAGCTCTATCCGGGGTAAGAAGTTACGTAGTTTGCGCAGGCGGTTTCGACATACCGATCGTTTTGAATAGTAAAAGTACATATGAAAAAGCAAAAATTGGCGGGTACTATGGAAGGCCATTAAAAAGCGGAGATACGGTTGCGCTACTGCCAATGAATGAATGGCAGCACCAATTGTTTTCAAAGCTTCATGAACGAAAACAACATTTGGAGTGGTCAGTGAATTTTGGGGACTTTTGCTGTTTTCGGAAACAAAACACCCTCCATGTGATACCGACAGGGCAACATTATTTATTTGATGAAGAAAGCATTTCCTATTTTGAAAACGCTATCTTCACCGTTTCAAACCATGCGGATCGAATGGGCTGCCATTTACAAAGCAAAAAGCCTTTACAGCTTTCCAATCAACGAGAGTTATTATCGGAGGCAATCGCTTTTGGCACAATACAAGTGCCACCGAGCGGTATGCCAATGATTCTACTAGCCGATCGCCAAACGACCGGGGGCTATCCTAAGATTGGCCAAGTGATGTCAGCTGACTTTTCAGTTTTAGCTCAAATGAAACCAACCGACCAAATCCAATTCCGATATATAGACGTAGAACAAGCTGAACAAGCACTTTTAAAACAGTACAAAGCTTTTCAACAAATCAAGCAAGCGATTGCATATAAGCTGAAGCAAATATGAGGAGGATTTTTATGTTTACCGAAGAAGAAATACAAGCCATTCAAAAAATAGTAACAATCATTGATAATAGTTCACTGCGTTCCGGCACTTTCGAGAAGGATGGATTTGTCATTCAGTTCAATAAAGATCACGGAACCTATTCCTATGCTCCAGCAGCGCCAAAGGAAGAAGCAGTCAACCCGTTCAACACCGATCTTGTTGAACCTGCGGCGGGAGCAATAGTTGAAAGCGATACAGATTTAGAGTGTAAAGCCCCTTTCTTAGGAACACTTTACTTACAGAGCAATGACGAAGAAAAATCAGCTATTCACATCGGTCAAAAAGTAAAAAAAGGAGAAGTTCTGTTTTTAATTGAAGCGATGAAATTATTAAATGAAGTCCATGCACCCGCAGACGGTGAAATTACAGAAATTCTGTGTAACCATGGAGATCTTGTGCAGTTCGGGGATGTTGTCATTCGAATGAAGGCAAGTGATCTGAATGATTAAAAAAGTACTCATTGCCAACCGAGGTGAAATAGCCGTCCGCATCATACGGACTTGCCAGGATTTAAACATCAAAACGGTCGCTATCTATTCTGAAGCAGATCGAGATGCATTGCATGTCCAATTGAGCGATGAAGCCTATTGCTTAGGCCCTGCCTCTTCCCAAGAAAGTTATTTACGGCAAGATGTAATCGTTCATCTTGCCTTACAAACGAATTGCGATGCAATCCATCCAGGCTATGGGTTTCTATCCGAAAACGATCAATTTGCCCTCATATGCGAGCAAGTCGGCATTAAGTTCATTGGTCCTTCTTCAGCTGCCATTCGTTCAATGGGTGTTAAAGATGAAGCGAAACAAATTATGAAAAATTCAAATGTGCCAGTCGTGTTAGGTTCTGATGGATTAACAACCACATTGGATGAAGCAATCGAAATTGCCGAACAAATTGGCTATCCGCTCATTATTAAAGCGACCGCAGGCGGTGGAGGAAAAGGCATTCGCCTCGTTTATGAGAAAGACCAACTAGTAGATCAGTTCAAATCAGCCCAAAATGAAGCTTCGTCAGTTTTTGCCAATAGCGGTGTCTACATTGAAAAATACATCGAACAGTTTCGTCATATTGAAGTCCAAATTGCTGCCGATCAATATGGCAATACCGTTCACTTAGGTGAACGGGACTGTACAACTCAGCGTAGAATGCAAAAACTGATTGAAGAAGCTCCCTCCTCTGTCATCGACGATCAGTTAAGAGATGAATTAGGAAAGGCTGCCGTTCGGGCCGCAAAAGCCGTTCATTATGTCGGTGTCGGTACAGTTGAGTTTATTTATGATTCCATAAAAAAAGAATTTTACTTCATGGAAATGAATACAAGAATCCAAGTGGAACATACGATTACTGAAGAAGTGACTGGCGTGGACCTAGTAGAATTGCAATTTCGCATTGCAAACGGCGAACCGCTTCCTTTCAAACAGGAAGAGATTCAATGGACAGGATGGGCGATCGAATGCCGGATCAATGCGGAGGACCCTCTCCAAAATTTCATGCCGAATCCCGGTACAATCTCTTTCGCGCATTTGCCTGCAGGGCCGCATGTAAGAGTGGACAGCGCCATTTATACTGGATATACGATACCGCCCTATTACGATTCGATGATTGCAAAAGTAATTGTTCGCGGCTCAGATCGCAACGATGCCATTCAAAAAATGAGACGGGCATTGAACGAAATGAAAATAGAAGGGATTCCAACAACAAAAGACTTTTTACAATATGCCCTTCAGTTCGAGGAATTTCAAAAAGGTGACTTCACCTCTAATTTATATTCGTCCATGATTGAAGGATTCAGCGATTTAAAATAAATGGCGAATACCCTTTAAAACAAAAAAGTACTTGAGCTATAGTTGTCTAAGGCTCAAGTACTTTTTTGATAACACCTATCCATGCTTTGTCATGAATCAAGCGATTATTTCTTTTCATATCCGATCTCTTCTGAAATCTTGTGAGCAGCTATTTTAACCTTTTTGCTTAAATGTTCAATTGCATTATCGGAAAACTCGATTTCAATGCCTGCCACACTTAAGGAACCGATCACTTTTCCATCACTATTATAAATAGGTGCAGCGAGTGATGCTGTATGATTTTCCAATTCAGATTTGCTAATCGTATATCCTTTTTCTCTCGCCTCTTCAATCGATGCAAGCAATTGTTGCCGATCTGTAATCGTATTGTTCGTATACGCTTTTAGTTCAACACGCTCCAAATATTGTTCGATAAATTGATCGGATTGGAAAGACAAGACCGCCCTGGCACATGCACCGCCGTATAATGGACTTCTACGGCCAACAGATGTATACAGTTTAACCTTTTGGAACTCATCGATTTTCTCGATATATACTGCTTCATCTCCCTCTAAAATTGCTAAATTGACCGCTTGGTGTTCTTCACTGTGCAGTTGGCGCATGATCGGTTCCGCAATTTGCCGTATATTCATCCGGCTCGAAACGAGACGGCCAAACGTTAAAAAAATCGTGCCTAACCGATATTTTGCATCTTCCTTTTTCTCTAAAAATTTCATTTCCTCCAAGGACAATAACATCCGATACACAGAACTTTTCGGCATACCGGACAATTCCACGATTTCTTGAAAAGTCAACTCGGCATGGTCTGTAAATAAATATAAAAGTTCCATCGTTCGAATGACCGTCTTATTCATATTCGACATATTGTTGCTCCTTCTCTTTTCGACAAATAAGTTTTATGTATACGTCCTAACCTACCAATATAGCTGTCTTGCTCTATAGTCGATCACATCCAAAGCTTTGTATTGGATCAACTCTATATACCTATCATACACATATTATACCATTATTTGAAGATTCTTTTATGACAGAAAAAATGAAGGCAGGAATGTAATTTAGCAGGTTCTGTAGAGGAGTAGAAATTAGTAAATGAGAGGAATGCGCATCATTGGGCAGTTGAATATCGTTAAAAAATTGACAATTCCGAAGATGTAGAGGAGTTTTATGTTAATATAGATTACAAGTAACTGTGAATTTGCCATTCAACAAACAGGGTACATCTTAAGTATTTTTAGAGAAATTGAAGCTACATAGGAGGATACAATGACTGAAGACTTTTATTGTGATGAAGTATTAAGTGGAAAAACTAAAGTCAATAAAGTAATGGAGACTGAAAATGTACTAGCTTATTACCATACAAAACCTTTTTACCCAGTTCATATTGTTGCAATTCCTAAGAAACATATCCCCTCTCTTATCACGTTAGAAGCAACTGACAATGGCTTGTTACTTGAGCTTTTAGGGGTAATTCAACAGGTTGCAGCTAAGGTTACGGAAGAATACGGAGCTTGCAGAGTACTAACGAACTTGGGTGAATATCAGGATTCCAAACATTTACATTGGCATATAGTCTTTGGAAAACCATTGCGATAGCTACCAAGCAATGAGAAGTATACAACGATTTACTTGTGGAGACTCTGGAGAGATAGTGAGCAACCAACGAACACAATACGCACGAATTGCTTTATCGCCCCTCCGAGTGTACTGTTTGGAGCACAAATTTCAATGGCATGATTGGCACAAGTAACATTTAATATTTATCACGAAAATCGAACAAGTAAAAAATACACAGAAAATTCACTGTGCATTTTCACTTGTTTTTCTTTTTCAAACTCTGTTTAATTCTTACACTAATTTGGTAGCAATTAGCGTTTCTCTCCTCAACAACATAACCGTTAGATTATAGCAAACGTATTGGTTCGCTGTTTCATTTTCCTTTTACCAACTACCCAACGACCAATGCATTTCCTCTATTTTTCAAAGCAGCAATAATGCTCAATGCCGCCAAATAGCTTGTTTTCGGGTTGCCCGGCATCGGATGATTTTCGATTTTCATTGTCATCTTGCCAAAATCACCGCTCGCTTCGATCGTATGTGTGTTTTGCTCAATAGCTGGGTCGGCGATAATTTGTACGCGCGTCTGATCAGCACCGATTCCTGCAATGGAAAGCAAAAGAGCGACATTGATGTTTTTCGGAAAACGGTCAATCGCTTTCCTCGCGGAACCATCAAACAGCAACTCCTCCGCCTTGACTGCCTCCAAGCCCAACGACTGCGGCGACTTCCTCGTCGTAATGCGGACTTCACGAAGTCCACCTAACGAATTTGCTGATTGCAAAAGATCCAATCCCCCGATCGCACCTGAAGGAAGAGAAATGGTTTGAGCGTTTGTTTGAGCAATCTCTTTCATTTCCATCAAAAATTCGTCATCCTTAAAAACACCAATACTGCTTAGAATCATATCTTTCTTGCTTTCCAATACTTCCTTCATATACATCTCTGCTGCTTCAACAGTCGCTGCCTCTACGACAACGTCCAACGGCGTATGTACAAACGCTTGAAAGTCTGAATAAAACTCGACTCCATATCGCTCAGACAGCTGCTTGCCGACTTTTTCATTCCTTCCAAACAATGCAATAATCTCACCGTCGACAGCATTCGCTTGATTGATATTTTGCAATAAATGCGTTGCAATATTGCCTGTTCCGATAATCCCGATTTTCATTGGATAAACTCCTTCCTTGATTCTTTATCTATTCCACAAGTAATGAAAATAGAATCGCCCATTACGTCCATTGTATCGTAAATATAACAGTCCTCCAGCAGATTCATACTTTATCTATGAAGTGCATGGTAAACTGAATATACGGAAAAACATAGTAGTCTATGAACAAGGAGGTGTTCAAATGAAAATCATCATTGCCGGCGGTTCGGGTTTTATTGGAAATAAACTAACCGACCTTCTTATGAAGCAAGGTCATGAAGTCATTATCTTGACACGGAAAAAGAGGCCGCCACTTAGTGGGGTGATGTATGTTGAATGGCTAACAGAAGGGGCAGCTCCGGAAAATGAAATAAGAGACGCCGATGCTGTCATTAACTTGGCTGGCGTTTCAATAAATGACGGTAGATGGACTCCAGAGCATCAAAGAAAAATCTACGATAGCCGAATGATTGCAACCGATGAACTGCTTAGAATCATTTCTACATTGCGCAAAAAACCTTCCGTCTTCATTAACGCAAGTGCAATCGGCATATACCCTGTATCACTCGACGAAGTGTATACGGAAGAGTCAAAGACGATGCCGAATGACTTTTTAGGCAAGACGGTTTTGGACTGGGTGCATAAAGCTAAACAGGCAGAAAAATCCGGTGCGCGTACAGTTTTCATGAGATTTGGCGTAGTGCTTGGAAGAGAAGGCGGGGCACTCCCATTGATGGCTCTGCCGTATAAATTATTCGCCGGGGGGACAGTCGGCTCAGGTCAACAATGGGTTTCATGGGTCCATGTCACGGATATCGTTCGAGCGATTTCCTTCGCGCTTCACAATGAACAGTTGCAAGGGCCAATAAATGTTACAGCCCCCTCCCCTTTGCGGATGAAAGAATTCGGAAAAACAATCGGATCGGTGTTAAAACGTCCACATTGGTTTCCCGTCCCTTCGTTCGCCATGAAGTTGGCTTTAGGGCAAAAAAGCAAATTAGTTCTTGAAGGGCAGAAAGTGTTGCCAAACGTGTTGATGGGAGAGGGATTTCAGTTTGAATTCTTAGAGCTTGAAGAGGCATTAATAGATCTATTTAATAGAAAGTAGAGAAATCTTCCTTTCTCAAGGTACACACGTGACAAAAAAATTTAAAAAGGGAGAAGCGCTTGGATGCTACTCCCAAAACTCCCTTTTTAGGCGCATATAGAATATTTCTATTTTCCGATGAACGCACTTGTCCCACAAACAGTTTTACAAATTTACCTCTCTCCCATGGTGGAATGAAAAGTGCCAACTATATACTGAACAACTTACTAACCTCACATAAACTGTAAGATTCCATCTTGGCTTGATCACGCATGTTTGAGCGATCAACCTTTTATCTTTCATTCTTTTGTTTTCATTAGAAAAACAGGAAAGGAAATTTTTACCTGTCCTGTTTATGTGCACCTTTATCACACGGAGGAATCTCCTAATCACATTCTTCTCATAAATAGAGGACCTTTTTGATGAATACGAATACGACAAAAAGGGGCTGTCCAGAAAGTCAGTGAAAACTGATTTTCTGTGATAGTCCCTTTCTGGTTGGAGAATAAATGGGGAACCCCTGACAACCGTCGCTTTCCGTTCC
>NZ_JBHTLT010000118.1:0-28261 GCF_042679045.1 Sporosarcina contaminans
TTTACTTGTTTCTCGACAATTCAAGTATAAAAGAAATGGTGATTACGTGCTTTTTTGGGGTTCTATAATATTTGTGTGAATACCCCAACAAATATTATAGAACCATAATAAAACAGCAGCATCTTTGAACGATAACGCTGCTGTTTTAATGCTTTACGTAATCAAGTTTGCTGCCATCAGTATATGGATTCACTTGAATATAAGTATCGCATTCGCTATAATGAACATAACTATAAGAGAGAAGTGCGTCAACACCTCTCTCTACAACTGCTACCGTTAAGGTGGTGGTTGTCAATTACACATCATTTCTTTCGAAAACCACCCTTTTGCTTCCTACGGCACAGGGTGGTTTTCTTGTCTCCTAAAAATTCTTTCTGGAATATATGCGCCGTCGCACCACGCACGATTCCTTTCAAAACTTCTTTCAGGAATTCAAGAAAAAGCTCCATCGGCATCACCTCCTTTCCGTAAAAGGAAAAGAAGAATGACGACCGACCACCCTATGCAGTTGCCCCTTCATTCTATCACAATAATCAAAACAGACATAGATTCCAAATGACTGTTGTGAGTATGTTAATCATCAATTAAACCCAGAATCTTTCCGACAGATTCCGGGTCAATAAGTTCTTATTATTTCATATGTGTAGTCGTTCAAATGGCTCAATTTGAATGAATGTATTTTACCATCAAGAAGCCTGCTCTATTGTTGTGTAAAAAGATAGTGGCGATGACGGGTAAAGCAAATACGATCGACTCGCTATCCTGTTTACAGTAAAAGCAACTTAATACACTTTGAAAAATTTGGCGAAGACGGTGGCGAGTCCTTTTCTTCTATCTTCTTCTGTTCTATCAATAGGCGTTTCTTGTTCGACATAAATCTCTTCTTTATCAATTGCGTAGTCATAAGCTACGACAAGTCCAATTTCAGAATTATGCTCAACATTCGTGACGATTGTATATTTGGCATTATATTCGGATGCAATCTTTGTATACTTTGACAGGACGGCATAGTTTATATTTCCGTTTAAATATAGACGGGCTGTACGGTGTTCTATGATTGCTTCCTCGACTTGTTTATAAATACCTCGTTCCCGCACTTGTTCTTGCGTAAGCGCGATTACAATGCGTTCACGAATGGTTCCGAGAAATTTTTTACGTTCCGATCGCTTTGTTTCCTTATGGCCATACAATCCTTGCTGTATATAATCATCAACGCTGTTTGACACCGATTCATGCCTCCTACCAAATCCGATAGATTTGCGAATTACTTAAGACCTATTATCCAACAAGGATGCACATCAAGCAAGCTTTCAAATTATCAACAAAAAAGTTATAACCAACACGATGCAAAAGATTAGAGCAACCGTTCTCAAATTACAATGGGATTGTAATGGACTTACAAAAAGCTGGTCCGTACTCTTTGCTCTCCTTCTATTACTCACCTTTATAAGCACCCTGTCCTAATCTTTTATTATGTCGACAACTTCACTTTTTGTTAGGCTTTTCATTCAAAATGGAACGCAATTCTTGAATCTCTTCTTCTGACAAGGAATCATCCTCTACAAACTGAACTAACATCGATTTTAACGTTCCGCCGTAAATTCGTTTAACAAAAGAACGTGCCTCGGCGCGTTGACATTCATCTTGCGAATAAAGCGGAAAAAAAGTATAGACCCTTTGATCTTTATTGACACCAATCACTTTTTTGTGAACGAGACGATCCAAAAGGGTGCGTACAGTTTTCGGCTTCCAATCGGTCCGCTCCTGCAAAGAGGTAATAACGTCATTGGCCGTTAGCGGAGCCTTGTCCCACAGAACATTCATTACTTCCCATTCTGATTCTGAAATATTCGGGATCTCCTTCGTCAACTTTATACCCCTCCTTCTGTCGGCTGACGTTCAAACCGCTTTATTGTAACCTTAATAAATTCCTTTATCTTTCAAAATGGATAACGTAATTTCCGCTGCCTTGCTTCCTAAACTATTATCTTCATTTTGTATAGTTGTTGCAAAGAAATACGTATTGTCCCTATCCTCCACATATCCAATGAACCAACCGTTACTATTTTTGCCATTCACATTACCCGTGCCTGTCTTACCGGAAAGGCGGTAGCCATCATCTTCCTCAACTATAAGGGAATTTTTAACGGTTTGGATATTGCTGTCCTCGAAACCAAATTGATTTGTATAAAACGCCACTAGCAATTGTACTTGCTCAACTGGAGAAATTTTCAATGAAGATTCCAGCCAAAAGTCCGAACCACCGGAAAGATCCTTATTTCCGTAATCCATCTGTTGTAAGTAAGCTTGGATCGTTTCACGCGGGATTCTTTCGCTTAATTCCTGGAAATACCAAGATACTGAATGACGCATTGCAGATGATAAGTTTTGATCCCTATTCCATGATTCATAAGGATAGTTCTTTCCATTCCACTTCATTGTTGAATGGTCACTTGTAATGACATCTGACTCCAATCCTATTAAGGCGCTATAGATCTTGTAAGTAGAATCTGGAGAAACTCGTAGCGTGCTTTTATCCTCATTATAAATTCGATATTGATCAGCTTCCATATCGTATAATACAAAGCTTCCATCAAACTCATCAAAATAAGCGCTTAAATCCTCATATACTGTGTTGTCATTGCTAAAATCGTAGCGGTCATCAGTAATGGCCATTGCAGAAATAAATGGAACCTGACTTGCTACAAATACACTTATAACCGTAAAGATTGATATACTCTTCAGCTTCATCCATTTCGACTCCGTTGTAAAAGAGGCAATTTTTTCAATCCGTTTTTTCATTTGCTTCTTCGGTCCGTTAAAATGATTAGCCAAAGCAAACTCTTTTGATTGGGATGATATGGCCGCAAAATTAATAATCGCATTTCCGTACTCTGCATGACATTGCTCATCTAATGAGTTCAAAACAGCTATATCACAAGCAATTTCACGATCTAATCTCATTTTTTGAAATGCAATCCATACGAGCGGATGAAACCAATACAAAATTTGCAAAATGACCATGAGATAATTCGTTGCGATATCTTTGTATTTATAGTGATGCAGTTCATGCATAAAAATATATTCAATATCTTGCATAGACATCTTTTCGTCAAGTTGTACCGGCAGCACAACATATGTCTTCAACAGACCGAATGTCATTGGAGAGTTGACAAGGGGCGACTCTCCTACAATTAAAGGTTTTGAAAGATGCAAATGGCGCTTGCATCGTTCGAATAATTGGAGAATGTCTTGATTGTTCAAGTCAGTTGTCGTCTTTTTGATTTTCCTTAATTTGAACGCCGCATACAGATATAAAACAGCCATCACAAACATACCTGCAATCCAAACACTTGCTACTCCGACATTTAAAAATTCCAGATTTAGATGATTGACAGGTATTATAAAGTCCTGCATCTCATTTACGCTAATCGAATGATTACCTGCCGCGGTGCTCATAGAGGCGTCACCGCTTTTATTGCTTTGATGAAAATGAAATTGATTTTCAATATGAAATAACTGCTTCGGTATAAATGGAAGCGTCAAGGCGATGAATAATAAAAACCATAAATTGTATTGCCATTTCGCTGAAAGCTGCTTAGAGAATAATTTCCTGCTAAGCAAAATAACGATGATCGTAATAGTCGATACAATAAAACTTGTAACTAAATGGGTGAAAAACATACTTCTTACCCTCCATTTTCCGAAGTATCACGATTGTTGCTTCACATTCCTCTGTTTCCCTTTCAAGAAAATACAACAACTTTCCCTGTGATTTATTTAATAGAAATGACTCTATTTATTAGTACTCGAAGTTTAACACTTCAATATCGTTTTATCAATTTATCAATTAACTGTGCTGAATTTTATAATATTTCCCTATCTACATGAGTAAGAAATTATTTTCGTTTAAATGATTGACATTCATTGATTACAATTGTAATATCAGACTACAGTTGTAGTCAATCACTGAAAGGAGGTAAATAGTAGGTTAGCTGCATCTGTGATTTTAAATTGATACTGCAACCAATAGATCAACAAGAGAAAGAGGGAATGAATGTGATCAAGACATCCAGAAAAAAATTCAGCATACAGCATTTCACATTACTTATGTTACTCGTAGCAGCGCTTACACTTACTGCTTGCGCAAATAAAGACAAGCCGACTAGTGATTCGTCCAAAGAGGAGAACGAAGTAGGACAAACCGTGAATACAGATGAAAAGTTTAGCCAACTCGAGAATGAGTTTGACGCTCGAATTGGAGTCTATGCAATTGACACTGGCTCGAATGAAACGATTGAATATAAACCAGAAGAGCGCTTCGCTTTTGCCTCTACTTACAAAGCTTTAGCCGCAGCGATTTTGCTGCAGCAAAACTCTTTGGAAGAGCTTCAGGAAGTGATTACTTACAACGAGGAGGATTTAGTGACCTATTCTCCTGTTACAGAGAAACATGTCGATTCTGGGATGCCTCTTTTGGAAATAAGTGAGGCTGCGGTGCGGTTCAGTGATAACACCGCAGGGAACCTTTTATTTGAAGCAGTAGGAGGTCCTGAAGGATTTGAACAAGCGTTAAGAGAAATCGGAGATAACGTGACGGAGGCAGATCGCTTAGAACCGGATTTAAATAACTTCACTCCGGAAGATACTCGTGACACGAGCACACCGAAAGCCCTTGCCAACAGTCTTCAAGCGTTCGCAGTAAGCGATTTGCTTACCGAAGAGAAACAAGGTCTGTTCACGGATTGGCTAAAAGGCAATGCAACGGGAGATTCACTCATTCGTGCAGGCGCACCTGAAGGCTGGGAAGTCGGTGACAAGAGCGGAGCTGGAGCATATGGAACAAGGAATGACATTGCCGTTGTTTGGCCGCCAGACAGGGAACCAATTGTCATTGCGATTTTGTCTCGACATGACACGGAAGATGCAGAATATGACGATGCGCTCATCTCAAAGGCTGCTGAAATTGCACTGAACGCTCTACAGGAAGTTGAAGACTAATTCATTTCGTCTTAAAAAAGGTAAAGTGTTTTCATCGACACTTTGCCTTTTTCTTTTGTTAGCAATTAATTAGGGAACCTAAATAGCTGCAAACCGTACATTAACTATACGAAGAAGTAAAAAACGTAATATTTTAGGAGTGATTCCATTGACACTTTTAAATACAAACTCCCAATACATACGAGCCATACGACTAAAGCAAGAACAGCTGCCGCATGGCGTATTTCCGTTTACTCTTCCCTTCATTCAAAATGGGGGCGTGTCCCTTCACGAACAATCGCATGGCGAATCTTTTTTCGCTGTATTCCGCGAACGGTTCAGAGGAAATGGGTTATACATTTTGGATGAACCTGAAGCCGCACTGTCTCCGCTCCGGCAAATCTCATTGCTATCTCGGATTAACGAACTCGTCACAGAAGGATCTCAGTTCATCATTTCAACCCATTCACCGATCATCATGGCCCACCCGCTCTCAAAAATCATTCAAATTACCGAAGACGGGATGCAGGAAACAACGTTGGAAGAGACAGAGCATTATGCCATTATGAAACAGTTTTTCGATGATCGTGACCGACTGTTGCATCATTTATTCCAGAGCGACGAACATTGAAGAAATACCGTGAAAGGGGGGTAAACCGCCTTGCTAATTGAGGTATCGGATTTTAAGGTGGAAAAGGGCTTATCTATCACCCTTCTCCAACTTAATAGTATTAAAGCCAACACAAAAGTTGACTGTAATGCACAATTGTTCGTCTGCAGCTCAATTGCTACTCGCTTTAAACGAATGGGCAAATCCATAGTTGGTTGCTTTCTTGATTATGTTTTGTAAAACAACGTTCAGGTGGCTCGATTGCTTAACACTCTACACATATATCGGTGTCATTTTCTTGTAGTGCTTCATTTAAAGTTAGATCTGGAAAACATAGTGGACCTGTCATGTTGTGCATCCTTTAGACAGAAGGTAGGAAATAGCCCTGCTCGTTACTGTATAGGAACTAATTTTTCACACAAATGATTATGAATCATTTGTGAAGTATATCTTTCGATAATTGGTTGTTCTCTTATTGAAAGATTGTTTCTTTCGATCTCTGAAAAAATATTGCCCCAAAATTCACTCACTGCCTCTTTTGTATGGTCAAGTAAGAAAACAGCATACTTCCCACCAGAAAACTCACCAACATGAGCTGGTTTTTCCACATTACAATCATTATTTATAACAACGCATACATCATAACGACATTCTTCTTTAGGAGTAATCTCTGGGTTATCTTGCGGGATACCTAAAATTGTAGAATGATCAAATACACCATTCGATTTTAACCACTTCTTAAAACTCTCCATTAATTCCTTATTTTCCTTTTCACCATACTCCCCAACATTTCGGAAATAAGCAACCCTTGATTTAGGTAATTCTTCAATAGTTAATTTCATATTTTAATCCTCCTTTCTTAGATAAGGTAATTCGATATAAAATGTTTTTCAAGTTCTTTTTTCGAAAAAATTGAATTTAGTTTCGGTTTAAATAATCCAATATTCCATTACATATTCCGAAGACGCCAATTTATTGAACATATTGTGATTCATAAACAATTGCTCGTACAGTTGTTACTCCACTTTTCAGAATACAATTGAAACCTTTTATACGATAAAACGTAATACAATTAATGATACTTTATACGAGGATAGAGCTGTGAAGGATTTGTACATAAAATTTCACTTCTATGGAGAGATGAATTATGTATAACGTATTGTCCAATAAAAAATTTATAAATACGAAAACTCTGTTTCATGCTTTCATTGCTGCAACAGGATTAGTTAGTGTACCTTTACATATACTCTTCTCTCCCGACCCGATTGTATCGATTACGAAGTTCACGATTCATTCCAACATAATTGTGGCTTTACTATTTACAGTAAGTACCTTTATTCTTTTGCTAAAGAAAAAAGAAAGCCGTCTGTTGAATTTATTGAAACATGCTTCACTTCTATATATGATGGTCGTTTTGTTATCTTATCACTTCCTCCTATCAAGCGGCGGGGAATATAGCGGAATTAGAGTCATTACAAACTTCACACTACACTACTTAATTCCAATACTCGTCCTATTAAATTGGATTATTTTTGAAGAGAAAAAGTGGCAAAGTTATACTTCTATCTTGTATCCGTTAATTTTCCCGGTACTTTATTGCCTTACTTCTTTAATTAGAGGACTGTATGATGGCTTTTACCCATATTTTTTTCTGAATCCGAATGAGCATATTCCTGTCGGAGTTGGAAGTTATGGAAATGTCGTTCTATTTATTGTAGGTTTTACATTTGTATTTATTATGCTTAGCTTTCTAATTACGTCGATAGATCGAGGTATTTTCAAATATAAAAATAGGATTTCTTACAAAGTGAAAATATAAAGGGTTAAGCGGAGCAAGCAGAATTATACAATCAAAGACTTTCATTTCCTTATCGGGAACACTGTAAACAGTGAAAGGGGTGTTTCGATTGTTCGAAACGATCGTAGGATGTGGCGTTGCGATTTTTATTTTCCAACCTTTAAGTGTTCTGATCCATGAAAGCGGGCATGCCTTCTTTATTAAGCTGTTTGGTGGAAAGGTACATAAATTGGAAATTGGTATAGGGGATCCTCTATTTTCTATCGGTCTTGTACAAGTGAACAAACAATTTTTCATTATGGGCCTGTGTAGAGGGGATAGTAATGTAAATCAAAACGAAAAAATCAAATTATCATTGATCGCTTTAGGCGGTGTCATTTTCAATTTGATTTCGATATTCCTCTTAATTTTAATTAAAGTTAATACGAAACATCACCATTTCCTCGATGGCTATTTTTTCGGCTTTACAAGTATATTAATACTTTCCGCGCTTGTTCCTGTAACGTATTTTACTGGATACAAAAGTGATGGCCGGGTTTTAATGGATATATGGAAAAAGCCAAAAAGCGAGATAGGATAGGGGAAATTGGCAACCGATAGGAAGGAGTATGAGGCAGATGTTTAAAACAATTATTTTGCTCATCTTTATAGGGCTACTATATGTATTACTAAAACAAGATAGGAAAAGTGTCAAATATGCCTTTCTTATCTATTTTTTATTGCTTTCAATCGTTTTTCTGAGCGGTCTTCATCATATTATATCAACGTATCAGTTGTATGATCATCCAGCAGTTGGCGGGTTTGAAAAGCTGTTTTCCTATGTAAATCTATTCCGGTATTTGTATTTAATCCCGCTCTTCATATTAATTGCATACAAATTAATTACATTTACGCTCAAATCATTCAATAGTCTTCGAGCTAAAATTGCTATGTCACTGTTATGGATCGTTGTGCTATTAGGCGCTATGTATGTAGCATCCTTCCTATTTATTTTACTTTTTTATGGATTTGCGCCTTAAATATTTGTTCGACAACTGTTCTGATTAAACAGAAATAAGGAGGCGGATTCTTAGTTGATTGGAGTGGAAGCCGGCGACTCCTTGGGGATTAGCGTGACAGGTGAGACCCCGCAGGAGAGCAAAGCGAACCGAGGAGGCTCACCGCACGCCCCCAGGAAAGCGTCCGGCTGGAACGCAAATCAACGGGTGTTAATGCTATTCCAGATTCCCCGCATTTCCGAATCCTTCACAACTCTTGATAATCTTTCATGAACCTGCCGCTTTCTTTCACTTCAGCGTGATATAACGCCTTCAATGCAAAGCTCTTTTCCAATTCATGCTCTTTCATAATTTGCTTGAGCCGTTTCGTCAGTTCTGCGTTGTTTTTCACTAGCTGTTCCATTTTCGCTTTTGAATATTGCATGTCTCCCCCTCCTTTCATAATGAATTTTCAGGACTTCCTTTCCTTCTTGAAATCGATCCTACCTAATTTCCTCACCCAGTCCTCTGCCAAAAGGAAACGCATGAGTCGACTGTGTATTTACCCAGCATCTTCATTTCAGTCACTATAGTTCATTCGCTAACTTATGATTGACCGATTACCTTCTCGATTTCAATTCAGGGCACTCGTCTTTATTCATCCGGATGTCTCTTTCCTTACGCACGAATCACTCCGATAAAATGCTTTAAAATCCTTGCTGTCATCCCCCATATCGTATAGTTTTCATATTCAAAAAACCACTCTTCGATCGAACGGGCTCGCCACTTATAGTTGGTGCCATTTTGGATTTTATCATATGGGAAGTCCGGTGTTGGAGAGAGGCTCATATGAACTTTATGCATATAGGGTTCGTGTCCTAACAGCCACTTTAAGGGCACAGTGAATACTTCTGCGACTTCGTCTTGATTATAGGAACGAACGATTTCCTTATAATTCACAATGCCGACGAATGGATAAACGACAAATGATGGGGATGCGATGTACGGACTTAACGAACCCAACACTTCCACCCGATCAGGGCTTACGCCAAGCTCCTCATGCGTCTCTCGCAAGGCTGCGAAAAGAGGTGATTTGTCTTCGGGATCAATTCGGCCGCCCGGAAAACAAACATCCCCAGGCTGCGTTCTCATCGTTGAAGCACGGATTTCAAACAGCACATGCCATTCCTCATCCACCTCGACTAACGGAATTAGAACAGCTGAACGAAAAGCATTTGCTTCACCGATGAATAACTCTCCATTCTTCAACAACTGTTCTTTCCACTTTTCCTTATCCATGAAATCACCACGCTTCCTACTGACATTTACTCCTTCCTATTATACCAATGTCGGAAAGAGAGTAAAAAGGGTGATCAATACAGCTTCATTCGTAGTTGGCGAATAATGCATGCACCTAACACTTTTATTTTCAGTATTTGCTTTGAGCGATTGCCGGGAGTACGACATCACAAATTTTATCGATCGCTTCTTCCGTCGTGTTCGCATGAATGTCGATGTGTCGCTCGGGATTTCTGAATGCAGAATGCTTATATCTTGGGTCATAATAATGAAGGAGGAGCAATTCTGCAACAGCATCGAATTCTTGCTTTTCCATATGTTCCTCAATTGCAAGGGACATTGCCGGTGTTAATCTTTTTTTGATCAACTGAAATGCCTCGAGGAACAGGTCTGGATATTTGTGAGGCTCGTAGTCGCGAACAAGATTCGCTACACGCTCCTCAATCGGCAAATGCAATATAATCTGCTTTCCAGCTTCCTTTTTATCAAACAGTAAAGAAGGGATTAGCACTTTGCCAATCCGTTTGCTCTCTCCTTCAATAAAGATAAATGGTTCATTTTTCAGCTTTTCCATTTCTTCAACAAGTTGCGATTCAAATTGCTTTTGGCTGTTCGGCTTCAATCCAATCTGCCCGAAGATGGATCCGCGGTGACCTGCCAATTGTTCCAAATCGATTACGGGATGTCCCATTTCTTTCAGCTTTCGCAAAATGGTTGTCTTGCCGGAGCCTGTATAGCCATTTAAAACAATATATTGAGGACCAAATTCCTGCTCTTCAAGCTGTTTTACAACCCATTGGCGATAGAAACGGATGCCGCCTGTCAGCCGGGTCGTTTCGATGCCCATTAGTCCAAGTACCGTTGCTGCTGTCTTGCTTCGCATGCCACCGCGCCAGCAATACACAGTGAATGGCCTTTCGATGGCCTTGAATTCGTTAATGAACGATGGCAGCTTACGCGAAAACAATTCCAAGCCACGCTCTTTCGCGGCTTCCGGGCTCACTTGTTTGTATAGCGTACCAATTTCAGCGCGTTCTTCATTATTGAAAACGGGTATATTCAAACTGTTAGGTATCGCCGATTCCTCAAATTCTTTTGGGGAACGGACGTCAACCGCAATATGCTGCCCGCTGCGAATCCGCTCCAACAATTCCTCCAATGCTATTTCTTGTACCATCCGATCACCTTCCGAACTTGCAGTTTATATGACGTGGATCCTCTTTTCATCCGCTTGTGTGACACTTCCGATCTGGCGCGCATCAATGCCTCGATCCTGCATTTTGTTAAGGAGCGATTCCGCTTCAGCCTCGCTCACCGCAATTAACAAACCTCCCGAAGTGACTGCATCACAGAGGATCAACCGGCTGATCTCATCCATTCCTTCCATGAAGGCAACATCATCTTCAACATGCTTATAGTTATTTTTCGTGCCGCCCGGAATTCTTCCGGCATCCGCCAATTCACGTGTTCTTTGAAGGATAGGTACTCGTTCCGCCTCGATTCGAATACTTACATCGCTCGCTTTCGCCATTTCTGTCGCATGGCCTAATAACCCAAATCCCGTCACGTCTGTTACGGCATGGACATCGAAGTCTGCCATTACTTCAGCTGCGTTTTTATTGAGCGTTGCCATGATTGCGGTCACTTCCTGAATCTCCTCTTTCGACAGTTCTCCATGCTTCAAAGAAGTTGTGTAGATGCCGACACCGATCGGCTTCGTCAATAAAAGTACGTCTCCCGGCCTTGCACCGGCATTCGTCCGTACCTTTTCAGGATGTACAGTTCCCGTGACGGATAGTCCAAATTTCGGTTCTGGATCATCAATCGAATGACCGCCAATTAATGCAACACCTGCTTCTTTCAACTTAACGGCTGCCCCGCGCAAAATTTCAGACAATATCTCTTTGTCTAATTTATGAATGGGAAATGCCACAATATTAAGGGCAGTCAACGGTTTGCCCCCCATCGCATATACATCGCTAATTGCGTTCGCTGCAGCTATTTGTCCAAAATCATAAGGTTCATCGACAATCGGCGTAAAAAAATCGAGCGTCTGTACAATGGCAAGTTCGTCCGTCAAACGGTAGACTCCTGCATCATCACTCGTCTCAGGACCGACAAGCAAATTGTCGTCATGTACGGCCGCAGGAAGTTTTTTCAGCACTTGACTGAGATCGGCCGGCCCAATTTTACATCCGCATCCCCCTTTCGTTGTCAATGAAGTAAGCTTTACAGTTTGAGAGCTTTCCATTTCATTTCCTTCTTTCCGTTGAATTTCTTTATATTTTATCATAGTGAATCTTGCCCAGCGTTGAATTTGAATTGGCCCCACTTGCAGCACATGCTTAACAAATACATTAAATGCCCCCAAAAAGACATCTATTATGTAAGATCTTCATCTGAATGTAATATTTAGAAATATTTTTCCATAGATCGTTTCGACCAATCCATAACCATGTCAAAAAAGGCTTACGCCTTATATGCGTTCTATGTTTTAAATTGATATTCGTATGGAATAATTTGGATTTATGCGTACAAAATTATTAAATCCTATCCTTTTTTTAGTCTTCTATAGTATTACAAAGGTTAATATTTCCATGAATACTTGTTAGTTGGATGTAACACTGCTGTTATTTTCTTTTGTTATTGTAAGTAGCATGCAGATGGAGCACTGCCCACTATTCAAATGGAGATTTCAATACGGATAGTGAAAACCGGCTCCAATTTTCAGCTTGCGAAGGAGGCGGATGTACATAACGACAAAAAAATAGTATGTATGTAATTCATTTAGAAATCGGGTTAAAAAAACGTTAAAAAAGGAGTTTGATTATTCTTGGTTAAAGAAACGCATTCAAAAGGAAAAAACACGAAGAAGATTTTACCGTTTGTTATGTCTACCTCAATGATTACTGCTGCCATTTTCGGTGCAAGCGGTTCGGCTTTAGCTGCAAATAATAATGAAGACACAACATTCGCTAATCACGGTGCAGAAGTTTCCTCTTACGCAACAAGCATTAAAGGCTCACCTGAAAAAGGAAAATTAATGCGGACGATTGCAAATAAAAATGCGCTATCTTCAGTACCAAATGAAGAAGAATCAGAAAACCCTGCTCATGACGAAGATGCAACGACTGATGCTCCTGCTGATGTAGTAGAAAACGAAGATGCAACGACTGATGAACCCGCTGATGTAGAAGAAAACGAAGATAACCCTGTCGAGGAAGATGCAACGACAGATGTACCTGTCGGTGAAGAAGGTGAAGCGGACGAAGACGAAATTACTGACGAGCCCGCTGATGTAGTGGAAAGCGAAGACACCCCTGTTGAGGAAGATGCAACGACAGATGTACCTGTCGGTGAAGAAGGTGAAGCGAACGAAGACGAAACTACTGACGAGCCCGCTGATGTAGTGGAAAATGATGACACACCTGTCGAGGAAGATGCAACGACAGATGTAACTGCCGACGAAGAAGGTGAAGCGGACGAAGACGAAATTACTGATGAGCCCGCTGATGTAGTGGAAAGCGAAGACACCCCTGTTGAAGAAGATGCAACGACAGATGAACCTACCGACGTGGAAGGTGAGGCGGACCAAGACGAAACTACTGACGAGCCCGCTGATGTAGTGGAAAATGATGACATACCTGTCGAGGAAGATGCAACGACAGATGTACCTGCCGACGAGGTAGTTGACGCGGACGAAGAACAAGCGACAGATTTACCAACTGGTGAAGAAGAAACGGTCAATGATGATGCACCCGTTGATGAGCAAACTGAAGATGACGAGGCAGCAAATGAATCTGATGAAACAGAAAAGCCAGCCGACGAGAATATCAATGAAGATACAACGTCAACTGACCAATCAACCAATTCTATTCTATCAGATGAACAAGTTAATGAATATAAATCAATCTTACAAAATTATGTTAGTTTAATCGATTATTATAATCTGTTAATCCAAGATCACCTCGGCATTGCTTTACCGGTGGAAGATCAAGAAAATGTACCAGCAGACAATGAGAATACAACAGAAAATCCTATTAATGAAGAGGAAGAGTCAGATACTACTGCTGACAATGAAGAGGTCGCTGATACTCCCGCTGAGGAAGAAGGAGCAGACACTACTGACGACAATGTAGTTGAGGTTGATTCCCCTGCTGAAGAAGTAGCAACAGACGATATTGACAGCAATGAAGCAGAGGCGGATTCCCCTGCCGGTGAGGATGAGGAAGCGGACGTACCTGCTAACGAAGAAGAGGTTGCCGAAATCCCAGTTGATGAAGAGAATGCAACAGAGGCAGATGATGAAAAGGCTACTGACAATCATCCGACAGAAGCTGCACAAACGACCGTTTGGGACAAGTTGGTCGGCTATTATCAAAAAGTGGCAACAGCATACAGTTCTTTATTTAGTTCACTAAAAAAATAACAACAATACAATTGAATATGAATATATAACAGGGATCAATGTACAGATGCCTGCCTAAACCGTATATTTTGCGGTTCATCATTCTGATTTACGTTTGATAATCAAGTGAGCCCTTGAAACCTTACGATACGTTTTCAAGGGCTCACTACATTTGGCTGACAAACTAACATTCATTTTGCCCTATCCCGAAACTGGATATCTTAAAAAGCTAAAGGAATAGGCCATCTTTCTTGCAAAATCGAGCGGCGGTTCAATGGACTGGATATGGATATACATAATCGTCGGGGTCGTATATAGCCAATGGTTATGCAATGCGCTAATGATTAAACCTTGTTGTGTCAAAGCTTGCATGAATGCGGGAACTTCTTCCTGTAAAACTGCGATTTCCGCCAAATTCAACGCCATTCCATTTTGATCGAGTGATTCAAACAAAACTCCAGCAGGCATGACAGACGTGCTCGGTTTTCCTTGTACCGTCGCTTTGAAAGTCCTATTCAAAGAGACCGTACATACACCTTTTTCCATTTTGCTATTTCCATGCAGTATTTCTCCAAATTGCTTACAGATCGTATCGACATGAGCCAAACTATTTGATTCCCCTTTTTCTTCATATTCCTTTATCCTACGAAATATCCTATGAATTCATTACGACTTGACGTAATTAGTTCGGGATTCCATTGCTCAATGATCGATGGACATTGTTAGATAGCTCTCATTTACTCCCTCCACGGCACGATATCCGCTACATCGTCAAAGTAGAAAGTCCGCTTCCCTTTTTTAAGTAAAATGAACAAGACGTGGACAAACAATACCGCCCACATAACGATAAGAAACGCAAGTATGCCTACAGTAATCCAAACTTGATACACATAAAAGCTTGAATCTATATCCAATTCAATATCCGTAAAGATTTTTAAAAACGACGTTACCGTCAAAGGCAAATAGAGAGCAATTGCCCTTTTAAGCAATGAGCATCTCGACGGTTCGCCTCCATCAAAATTACGAAGTTGAAATTGTAAAATATGCGTTCCAATTGTTTTGCCTTTCCATACGGCAGGAACTACAAAAAAGAGAATCCAAAAGAGGACCGTTGTATAGATGAATTCAACTAATCCGCTCGTTGTAACGAATCCACCGATAAGTTTCCAACTCATCTTAATCAATACGTAATCTATGAATACAGCCAATAACTGGGACAAAGGTGGAACGAGACGATAACCCCGCAGTTTTTCTCCTTTTTCGATCAAGCTTTTCCGTGATGGAAATAATGTTAGGATAACAGGGGCAACAAGGAATCCGAACAAAGCGCCCGTACTATTTAAAATGAGATCATCTACATCAAATATCCGATATGGACAATTATAAATTCCGTAAATACCCGTTATTTGTGTAATTTCGTAAAAAAGAGACAGCGCAAATCCAAAACTTAGAGCCCTTTTCCAATACCTTTTGTGATTGAAAAAATATCTAAGATACACACCGAAGGGCAGCAATAATATAAAATTGAACAATGCCTGCAAAAAAGCCCCTTGCTTCAATAAGCTTACATATGTCGCAGGCTGTGACCAAACAACCGAACTGCTCTTGATAATATCCCGGATAAAGCTGAATGGGATTAAAGAGTAATGCACCGTATCCGGCGACTGCATAGAACAAGTATCCCGAGTATTCGGAAGTGGCAATAAAACTAAAAACAAAGCCGCCAACATATAATAAATAAAGGAGTAAGCCACAATGGAAGCCCATAGACTGATTCGACCATATTTTCGATAACTGTAAATGAGCCAAGGAATAATTAGTAAAAAGCCTAATAAAATAAACATGATGAATGCAATTTTTATGGGAAACAAATAGATGCTCAAATTGCTACCACTCCCTAAAGACAATTCCTTTTCTTGTACAGCTTCTTTACACGTTTACTTCATCTCCCAAACCCGGTGATAATTCGTCATTGGGTTTAAACCTGCCATTGCTAAACCACTGGAGGAGCAACCAACGATGTTACATTGGGAGCGACTGAAAAGAAGTTCATTCAATCAAAATTGAGCGAATGAACTCCTTTTAATGACAGTCCTTATTCTATCCTTTAAAAGAGCAAAATACGCTTTCGCTTTTTCAATTAGAAAAGCGAGCAGGCTCTTATATTTAATCCAGGATACGTATTTTCATTGAGAGATTGCTCTGCCTCCTCAAGTGCCATTTGCAAAAAAACTTTATCCATTTCAGTAATCATAATGATCCACTCCTTTTATCATATAGCTTCTGAATATCTTTCCGTAATTCCTGCGTAATGGTTCACAACTAAATGTTCATATGGGTTTGCTTTATTCATGTAGGGGTGCGGAGCAATTACATCGTGTTGCGAGGATTCTACGTTGCGTTGCGGGCAATTGCAATTTACATTGTGATGCGAAGCAGTTTCGTGAGATTGCGAAGGCTATATTGTGTTGGGAACTATTTAATTTCAATGCATTACATTTCATACTGCGCCAAAAAAAACAGACCCCCAGTAAATTTTCTGGAAGCCTGATTTTTTGTTTCTTATAAAGTAATAGTTCCCATAGCAAATGCAATAAAGACAAGTACGATGCTGAGTCCCCACATCCATAAGAAAGCGTAACGGATATGTTTACCCATTTCCAATCCAGCAAGGCCAAGTGCAAGCCATAGTGCAGGTGAGAATGGGCTGACAAATGTTCCAACGATATTTCCAATAATCATTGCATATGCCGTAGAGATGGAAGGAATTCCAAACGTTGTTCCGATCTGCTCTGCGACTGGTAGAAGCGCGAAGTAATACGCGTCCGTGCTAAGCAATAGATCAAACGGCACTCCCAATACCCCAATAATTAAGTGAATATAAGGTGTAATGAAAGATGGAAGCACTGTGACAGTATCTTCTGCGATTGAATCTAACATGCCTGTCCCATTCAGTATGCCTAAAAATGATCCAGCCGCTAAAATAATTGTTGCCATCGTCAATGCATTTGGTGCATGCTTTTGAATCGTTTTGCTTTGGTCGTCCGCTTTTCTGTAGTTCAATGGAAGAGCAATACACACTCCGATCATGAACGCCAATCCTGCCGGAATGATGCCAGCAACTAACACACCAATTACTGCAATTGCTAAAATAACGTTTAGCCAATAGATTTTCGTTTTTGTCACTTTGACATTGCCGCCGCTATCCTGGCGATCAAACATAGCGACATCCTCTTCTTCATGGGCGATTGCGTTTTCAACGCTGCCATATCGGGCAATGATTCTCCGTTTTTCTCTCATCCCTAAAAGAATTGCCAAAACAATCATCAATACCATACCGATTACTTGAATTGGAATCAGCGGTCTCCACAATTCAGTGACATCCATATTTAACACGGAAGCAGCCCGTCCGAGTGGCCCTCCCCAAGGAATCATATTCATAATGCTCGCGCTGCCGCCAATTAACAGAAGGAGCAAATAAGGACTCATCTTCATTTGGCGATAGACAGGCAAGAGTGCAGGAATTGTAATTAAAAATGTGGATGCACCTGAACCATCAAGCTGTGCGATCGCCGCAATAACGACTGTGCCGATACTAATCGTAATAACGTTCCCTCGTGTAACCGCTATCATTTTGTCGATAATCGGATCAAATAGACCAGCGTCTTGCATAATACCGAAAAACAGGATAGCGAAGATGAACATAATCGCTACTTGAACGACGGAAACGATTCCATCGCCGAAAAAGTCACCGATTTCTTTTATTTGAAAACCTGCCACTAGCGCTCCTACAATCGGTATTAGCACGAGCGGTATCATCGGAGTCGTTTTCCCACGCAGCAATAGTAAAACGATAATGACTATCGTCGCAAAACCAATAAAACTTAACATGAATATGTACCTCCCTCTCAAGACAGCGCTTTCAATTAATGAACAGTATGAACGCTTCATAAACTTTTGTCTTTTACAAAATAACAAAAAATAAATGAGAGGGATAGATTTGATTCATTAATCAATTATTACCTATTTCCTGCATTTTGTTCATTTTGCTCACGGTAAATATACTGTCTTAACGGTCTACCGACATTGCCGTAATGCTGTACCGCCTCTACTTGCTCCGTTGCAACTAAATACTCCATATACCGTCTCACAGTAGAACGGCTCATGCCCAACGCGTCGCTAATCGCAGTTGCTGTCATCGGTCCGGTCGCTTGATTTTCAAGATATCCAATAATCTCCTGCAGTGTGAGCGGGTCAATGCCTTTCGGTAGTTCTCCAGTCTCCCTTTCGATCTTGTTTTCTCCAGACATCATCCTGAATAATCGATCCACTTCTTGTTGCTTGAACGGACCAGGCCCATCGATCCGTTTTCGAAACTCTACATATGCATGTAAGCTTTGGTTGAAACGCTGCTGATCTACCGGTTTAATAATAAAGTCAAAAGCCCCTGCCCTCTTCGTTTCAACAATCGTCTTCCTATCATTCGCCGCAGAGACGACGATAATGTCAATTGATGGATATCGAGCCTTCAAACTATTAAATAAGGTCAGCCCTTCCGTATCGGGAATATATAGATCAAGAAGCACAAGCTGCGGCAATTGTTCGCAGCCTTCCAAAAACCATACTGCCTCTTCGGCCGATTTTGCAATATGTGTCACGCGAAATGGTTGAATGTTTTCCACGATATCTTTATGTATTCCCGCAATCCAAAAATCATCTTCAATAATGAGAACTTCTATAATCTGATTCATTTTTTCAACTCCTTCTTTGGAATGACTAAGATGAATAATGCACCGCCAAGCTCACTTTTTTCAAACATAATTTCGCCGCCTACTTCGCGAAGCACTTTTCGGGTTAACGCCAAGCCTGTCCCTCGTTCGTCTCCGCCTTTCGTAGAAAATCCTTGGGCAAACAATTGGTCGGCCGCATCTGGAGGAATGCCGGGACCAGAGTCCTCAACCTCGAAGTAAATCTCTTCTCCCCAATCGGTAAAGTAGACAGAGATTTCCCTCTTTTCAACTTGGGAAAGTTTTATGGATTCAATCGCATTTTCAATAATATTCCCCAAACCTGTTAGCAGAGCGGTCTGCTTTTGTCCTTTAACTACATCCGTTAATTTGCTATCTTCTTGAATCTTCAGCGTAATGCCCACTTCATTCGCCTGGCTATACTTCCCTTGCAATAAACCGTGTATGACCGGATCAGCAACGCGGTCTGCCAAAAATGTGAGCCAATGATTTTGCAATTCGCTTTCCTGTTTAATGAAAGCTTCCGCTTGCTCTATCTTATCCAACTGAAGCAATCCTAATATTGTATACAGTTTGTTCGAAAATTCATGTGCCTGCGATCGTAAAGTGTTCGCATATTGCTTCATTTGCATCAATTCTTTCGTCAAATGTTCGATATCTGTTTTCCTGCGAAATGTTGCGACGACGCCGGCAAACGAGCCATTTTCTTCAATCGGTGTCCGATTTGCTAACACGATTGTCTCGCCTAACAACATCTCTTTATCTGTCTCCTTCTTATTTTGAAATAAATGACTATAAATGGATTGATCTACTTTCCCATCATTCGAAAGCATATCTTTAGCGGCTTTGTTCAGCATCGTCAACTCGCCATATTGATTGAATGCAATAATTCCTTCTTTTGTCGACTGCAAAATTGCTTCCTTTTGCAACAGCAGTTCTGAAATTTCTTCAGGCTCCATATCGAAAAGCAGCCGTTTTATGTAAAAGGAAATGCCAATGGCGCCGAGAATTCCTAAAATGAAAACGAATATAATAGCAATCCAGATCGTAGACTTTTCCTCGCTAATGATCGCATCTACGTTTTCATTCAGAAAGCCGACTGAAACAACACCAATTATTTCGCCTTCTTTATTGACAATTGGCACTTTGCCTCGGAGGGCAGGGCCTAAAGTGCCTGTCTGCTTCGTTATGTACGATTCTCCATTGCGGAGTGCACGTTCATTATCGCCGCCAACCATCTTTTCACCAATCCGTTCTTGAAGCGGGTGAGAAAACCGGATGCTCTCCTTATCGCCGACTACGATATATTCTGCATTCGTTGCTTGCTGAATCGGGCTGACGATCCTCTGTATTTTACCTTCCGGATCATTATGCTCAAGAGCAGCGATCACTTCATCCATTTCCGCAACTGAAGAAGCTACGTTCAATGCCCGTTTTGCTACTTGATTTTCATTCGCCTTCACCAGCATTTGATTGAAAAATATTCCTAACACGCACAAAATACAAATAAGCAACAGGCTAATTAGCAAGATCATCTTCATACGTAAACTGTAAAAACGCTTATCATTTGGGACAGATCTTGTTGGACTAAGCATCCTAAAAACCTCCTCTTCAGCCACCATCATCCTGTTTCTTTAATCTTATAACATCGATTTTATCATGCTTATAGACTCCAAACAAAAACCCCCTCCAAAGCCTTATTCGGACTTGGAAAGGGGGTTAACAAAAGTGTCGATTGATTTTAAATCACTACCTGCTGGGTTTTGGAAAATACGGAGTCCGAATTCCCCTGCAACAGCAAATAAATGATCAAAAATATCGGCTTGCACATTTTCATAAACTGCCCATTGCACACTATTCGCAAACGCATAAATTTCGATTGGCAGACCATGTTCCCCGGGGGCAAGCTGGCGAACCATTAATGTCATTTCCTTATGAATCCCCGGATGATGCTGAAGATATTCGCTAATATATGCCCGGAAAACTCCGATGTTTGTCATAGCTCTACCGTTTACGATATTGCTGCGATCAACCTTATTCTGACGATTATATTCTTCAATTTCATGCTCTCGTTCGGCAATATAATCCGCAAGATAGTGGATTTGTTTATAGCGCTCAATCATTTCCTCCGTGCAAAATTGGATGCTTGACGTATCAATATACAATGCACGCTTAATGCGTCTCCCGCCGGATTCCTGCATTCCACGCCAGTTGATGAATGAATCCGAAATGAGCGCATAGCTCGGTATCATCGTCACGGTCCGATCAAAATTTCGCACCATCACCGTATTCAAGGATATATCAATGACATCTCCATTGGCACCGTATTTCGGCATTTCAATCCAATCGCCTACCCGAACCATATCCGTCGCCGACAGCTGGATACCAGCTACAAGACCTAATAGCGAATCTTTAAAGACTAACATGAACACAGCCGAAAGCGCACCGATTCCACTAAGTAAAATAACCGGGTTTTTCCCCATTAAGTTAGCGATTACTAAAATGATGCCAATGATGACGACAACAATTTTGGCAACTTGTACATATCCTTTGATCGGTTTCGTTTTCGATATTTCGTATGTTTGATAAATATCATTTAATACACTTAATAGACGATTGATGACACTAAATGCCACAATCATAATATATGTGAGCGCCAACGTTTCGATCATACTTTTATACGTCGGGAAAGTTCGAGCGAAATAATAAATGATAATTGCTGGTACAAAATGGGATAATCTGCGGAACACTTTCCGTTCCAACAAAATATTCCCCCACTTAATATTGTGCTTTTTAATAATATGGGCGATGAACCGAATGATCACTTGTTTCGTAATCAAATTCGCGATGATACAAAGGAGAGTGATGACAGTAATCAGAATGATGAATGAGAAAAGATCAACCCATGCTTCATCCACTCCTAACCCTAACAACCATTTACGAATAAAGACCATTTGCTTCCTCCCGTTTTTCACTTCGTTTCAGCACCTTCTATTATAACAGGATTAGCAGATCGTCTCATCGATTGGCAATCTCCCCTACTGCTTTTTCCATGTAGTTTGGACATTACTGCCATAGGGATACTGGGGTCAATGATCAACGCGATCTGGAAGTCATTCGTTGAAACAGCTAAACAACTGACAAATGCAATTGTAGAGGAAATGATTAGTGTTGAACTGAAAAGAGTAGAAGCACAAAAAAGCCGGAAGCCCATTTACGAGCTTCCGGCCTTTCTTATGACTCGCTCCAACTTCCAATAATCCTACGTTTTTCACTTCTAATAGAAGAAACATTTCCTATTAAAAATACTCTTTTTCAATTTCAAGTGTACTGCGGACTGTGTTGATTGGCCTTACTGCAGCTTCAATCTGTTCACGTTTCCCTTCAAGGAATGGCGGCAATGATAAAATTTCTCCAACGGTCTCGTACGGTTCATCCCCCATAAAGCCTGGGCCATCAGTTGCCCATTCAAACAGAATGCCAGGTGCTACGCGAGCGTATAATGACTCGAAAAAGAAGCGATCAACATACCCGGAAGTACTGAATCCAAAGCTTTGCATACGCTCAATCCATTCTTCCAAGACACTTGTATCTTCCACTCTGAAGGCCGCATGATGCACCGTGCCAAATCCTTGGCGGCCATTTGGAAGCAATGCACTATGTTCCACAATTACTTGTGCACCATTTCCACCTTCACCAACTTCAAACAAATGGAGCGATCCTTCTTTTGCAATTTCATGAAAGCCCATAACCGTCTCAAGCATTTTTTTAAAGTAATCAAAATCTGCAATGCGGACGTGAATCGGTCCTAAACCAGTAATCGCATACCCAAGAGGAACAGGACCTTTTTGCCACGGCGTGCCAGCAGCGACTCCCTTATTATTTTCATCTGAAATTAACATATATTGCTGGTCATCGAAATCGACAAAAGAAATCGTCTTTTTGCCGAACACTTCTTTAATACCACTGTTTTTCACATCGTATTTCTCAAAACGCTTGATCCAATAATCCAATGCTTCGTCTGACGGAACACGAAAAGCCGTTTTGTATATTTCATTCGTTCCATGCGTTCCTTTCGGGATGCCCGGAAAATCGAAAAACGTCATATCCGTACCCGCGGAACCTTTATCATCCGCGAAAAATAAATGATACGTTTGGATGTCATCTTGATTTACTGTTTTTTTTACTAACCGCATGCCTAATGTAAACGTAAAAAATTCATAGTTTTTCTCTGCACTGCTCGTAATCGCAGTGACGTGGTGGATCCCTTTCAAACCGTTCATATGACTCTCTCCTTTTAATATTCATTCTACCCAAAAATCGTAAAGACAAGTTATCGCTAAAAAATGCTTTCTGTTTAGCAATTACAACGTAAATAATCGTCATTTCACTTTAAAATATCTCGAATTCAAGATAATAATAACACGACCTATAGAGATGGTCAATATTTTTACTTTGGTTGAAGAACGAAAGAAACAGAAATCCCTGTCAGCCAAATTCACAAAACAAAAAATCCCTTCCAAATCGATCATCAGATTTGGAAGGGATTTTTCCTTTGTGAATGGTTGTAGCAACTTTACGTCAATCAGTATCCTCTGCTATATACTTTCTTATCGTCCGGTAATAAATATAATATTGTCCAATCGCAAGCAACAATAAAACATTCAGCATCCCGAACTTCCCAATCGGTAAAATCAAAAAGAAACCTGCAACGATGGGCAGTGCGATCGTGAAATAAGAATAGACTTTCTGTGTCGCACGTCTCGTAACATCTTCGAACAATTCATCATCGTTCATATACTCCTGTGGTTTCAAGGACGAGAATTTCAGCTTATGATCTGTATTGCGTTTGTTATGCTGATGGAGTTTCCATCTAAATAGAGCAAGATAAATTAGTAAGATTGCGAGCCAAATGGCAAAGTACCAAAAGCTGTTACCTTCCATTGTAAACTCAAATAGAAAACTATCTGTGCTATTTGTCAATTTATAATCTGATGCAATTCCAATGATCGTTGTAATACCGATCAGCAATAAAATAAACCCCATCTGCCAAAGCGGATACGTAAACCTCATATCACCCTTCATTTCATTCCTCCCCTTCCAACCAAAATACTTCATTAATATCACATTCGAGCGCCTGCGCAATTTTCAAGGCTAATGTGACCGAGGGGGAAAACTCCCCTTTTTCAATAAAACCGACCGTTTGCCGTGTGACACCGACAATTTGGGCAAGATCACTTTGCGTATATTCATGACGGGCACGCAGCTCCCGTACTCTGTTTTTCAACATGTCAATTCCTCCTACACATAATGTACACTATACTTAACATAAGGTAAAGTATTATTTACATTATGTTGTGGATAGTTAACAATGAAAGAATGATCGTTCCTCATTGCTACACGTCCATTGTTTAATATACGATTTCGGCAATAACAAACCCCTTCCAAACCTATTATCAGGTTTGAAAGGGGTTGATTCATTTCATTAATGGACGGTGCGGATGATTACATCATGCAGAGAATATCTGTTACCTACGGCGGCGGTACATCAAGGTTTTCAGGAAAAATTAATACCGAGAAGTTAATCCAGAAGTGTTGAAAACTGGTGGTCACGATTTATTAATCGCTATGAGTTTAAATATTCATACAGTACAAGGTGCATTTGCTACTCTTTCGATTAACGAAAGCATAAATGCAAAAGTCATTTCAGATCGCCTGGACTCACGCTGACATAAAAACGTTGATGAATAGTTATGTACATGCCCTGAAACAAGCTGATGAAATAGCTACGAAAAAAAATTAGACAACGCCCTTTTCGGAACCAAAAAAGCATTACTAAAAATTAGCTAAAATCAACTGAAATCAAGGTTTTGCCGTAAAAAATCGGCGAGAATAAATTTTCTTATTATGAAATAGAAAAAAACGCTCAACCCTTATGAGGCAAGCGTTTTTGTTGATGATTCCGACTGTGTTCGGACCAGCGACCTCCACACTGTCAAAGTGGCATACCCTTACCGAACAGATACGAACAATCTTGCTAAAACCTATATTATCAAAGTCTTTGAAATGATAATGCGACCGATTCTAATAAAATATGAGCGTTGTTGGCAAGCTGCCTGCAATAACAAACCCTTCTTTTCGAGAGGGGTTTGTTTTTTTACAACGATAAAAACTGGAGTTTTTTGGCTCATCTTTATTAGTTTATATGAATTATACTTTTTCGGAAAAACAATTCTTTTATATAAATGAACTGTAATAAGATAATAGGCCGTATAAACAAATAGAAAAATAACGATCGGTAGCCAAATACGATAATACGGATCGATTACAATAAAGCCAAAAATGTTCATTCCAATGAAAACATGAACCATACCAACAATAGCTGGCGCCAAAAATACGATGAGTAGCTCTTTATAGATGGACTTCGTTAATAACATACGACGAACACCTATTTTATGAAGCATTTCATATCGCGAAATATCTGTTGATGCACCTGATAGAATTTTAAACATTAAACAGCTTGCCATCATGGCCAAGAAGGCAATTCCTAAGAAGAACCCCATAAATACCATGCCACTAGCTACCGTATAAAACTCATTGTAAATTTCATATTTACTTAACGAAGGCTCCGCATTCATCTTTTTATATTTAGCTAACTGCAATTCATCAAGCCTTTTCCATTCTTTTATATGTGCAACGAAATCGTCTGTTTTACCAGTAAAAATAATGCCTTCTTTTCCTTGTAATTGATGGTACATGTTTTCATCAATTATTTTTATTGGCTTATCTATATAGATCGGCATCATATCGATTAAAGCCGTTTGCCATTCATCAGGGATCATCTCTGTATTTTGTTTAGGTTCTTGACTATAATCTGACACCGCTCCTACGGGCAGGTTTTCGGAAACACGCTTTCGTTTATCGCTATTTTCCTCACCGCCCCCAACAGGTATTAATGGGGGATTTTTTACTAGATCGTCTTTTACATAATAAAAGAAGTGATTGTCAACTTTATATCGATACTCATTTTTCTCCACGAAAGGAATATTATTCAGGATTTTCATTTCTTTTGCTGTTGGGTTCATAATTACGGAATCATAAATTGCATAACGGTCAGTAGATTTAATGACATTATTTTTAAAGGCCATTCCGCCAGAAATGGCTCCTGCCCCAAGAGCAATTAGCATTGCTACTGTAGCTAACATTCTTGTTAAACCATTAATACGGAAAGTTAGCTGAGCAAAGGTAAAAGCATTCAATCCTTTTTCACTGCGTTTTTTAACCTCCTTTAACTTCTTTACAATAAACGGAAAGGCCGCAGCGAAGAACAAATATGTTCCTGCTGTTATTAAGAGCGCCGCAATGAAAATCCCTGGTATCTTTAACTCTTTTAAATAAAATATAGATAGATAACCCATACCTAACAAGATAACCGAGAATAAATCAATCACACCCGCCATTTTTCCTTTAATCATCACAGCATCTGCGTAGGTATCCCCTTTAACAAGTTGCAGAACTGTGTTCCGCGATAATTTAACCCCGTTCGTCATGGCAGATAATATAAATAACACAAAAAAGAAAATAAAAGTAACCATTATGGATGGTAAATAGATCGCCTGATATCCAGTTGCGGTAAATTCAAGTTGTTTCATTAGTAAATGGCCAATTCCCAGTGCAAGGCCTGCTCCTACTATAAGTCCAACCACTAGGGATGCTAAACCAGTAATCATAGTTTCGGTAAACATTAGTAATATAACCTTATGCTTTTTTGCCCCTAACGTCATATACATCCCAAACTCTTTCCGACGAAGAGACAGCAAGAAAGAATTCGCATAAAAGATATAAAAAAACGTAATGATGGCAAGTAAAACGGAACCTGTTTGAAAAACATAGACAATTGATTTAATGGTTGCATTTGCTTCAAGAAATGCTTTATTTAGGGCTAAAGTTTGAAACATGTAAAAAATAGCTATGGACATGACAAGTCCAGCGAGTAACACAATGTAATCCCTCAGCTTATTTTTTAATCCTGAAATGGAAAGTTTAAATATCATCGGAAACCTTCACCATCCAAGCCTGCTAGGACATCTAATATCTCTTTGTAAAATGTTTCACGTGTTCCACTGCGATGAATTTCTTTATACAATTCTCCGTCACGAATGAATAAAATACGCTGACAATAGCTTGCACTATACGCATCATGCGTAACCATTAAGATGGATACATCCTGTTTTTCGTTTAGATCTACCAGCGCATGTAATAGACTTGTTGCGTTTTTCGAATCGAGTGCCCCGGTCGGTTCATCTGCTAAAATCATTGCTGGATTATGAACTATTGCACGTGCTGCCGCAGTACGCTGTTTTTGTCCACCCGAAATCTCCGCTGGATATTTAGGTAGAATAGCTGAAATTCCTAGCATAGCCGCTACCTTTTCTACTTTTGAGTTGATTTTTCCTGAAGAGACACTTTGTAGTGAGAGAGGTAACGCAATATTTTCATACACAGTCAAGTTTTCAAGTAAATTAAAGTCTTGGAATATAAACCCTAATTTTTGCGACCGAAAATCAGATAACTCATTTTGCTTCATTTTTGTAATATCTAGTCCTGCAATTTCAATCGTGCCATTTGTCGCTTTATCTAATGTTGAAATGACATTTAGTAATGTCGTTTTCCCAGAGCCAGATGGTCCCATAATACCAACAAATTCTCCATCTTGAATGGAAAAGGATAATTTTCTTAATGCATGTGATTGGTTTTCTCCTTTTTTTCCATATACCTTTTGGACGTTTTTAACATCAACTACAAGTTTCTTCATCATCTTACCTCCACTGCCTAATTACTTTCCTAAAATTTTCTTTACCTTTTCAGGAACGTCCTCTTCTGTTACTTGCTCGTATTCATAAACATATTTACCTTTTACATGGACTTTCAAATAACTATTTTCGGGGAAACTTTTAACAGAAGACGTTATTTTAATTTCTTCTACCTCTCCGGATTCCTCTACGCCATCTAATTTGAACATATAGCGATACTTAAAATTTGGATCGGTTTTTCCTTCTTTGTCTACAAGGACATACACATCTTTTTCTTGAATAAATGGGTTAAATCTGTCGCGATTTTCCTCGCCAATTAGAGCTAATGCACCAATTCCAATAACGACCATCCCAAGTGTCGAAAGCAATAACTTTTTCAGTTTTTTCATCTTCTACTTCCACCCTTCTTTTTCTTTTGAGCCCTTTTAGTTATCAAGGAAAATGTTCCTTGAATAATTCCAAGTATAAAGTCGGTTTCTTAATAAAAAATGGGGAAAACTATTAAGAATTTCTTAAACCTATAAATTCCGCAAAAAAAGGGGCTGTCCAGAAAGTCAGTGAAAACTGATTTTCTGTGATAGTCCCTTTCTGGTTGGAGAATAAATGGGGAACCCCTGACAACCGTCGC
>NZ_JBHTLT010000119.1:0-37048 GCF_042679045.1 Sporosarcina contaminans
TGGAACGGAAAGCGACGGTTGTCAGGGGTTCCCCATTTATTCTCCAACCAGAAAGGGACTATCACAGAAAATCAGTTTTCACTGACTTTCTGGACAGCCCCTTCAATATATAAATCTACCTATCAATGATTTCATCAATCGCTTCTTCCAGCATGGCACTGAATTGCGTATTCTCCGTGCCCGGACTTAGATCGATTAAACGGACATCATACTCATTTAGCTTATAATCCGGATTGGTTTCTTCCCATTTAATTGGATAAACCGCCCATACTTCTGTTACCGGTTTCGCATCAATGAGTTGATTCCTCACGCCGTTCAATTTTGTCGTGTAGGAACTCATTCCGTTTGAATAATTCGCGAGCTGCCTCATGACCTTTGGAATCTGTCTTCCCTCGCCTAAGTCCTCGTCATTCCATAAGTACTCGCGCTTCCGGTATTTAAAATCAATGATGAGTGATCCCTTATATTTCTCCTCCACCCATACATCGATTCGACAGTCTGGCCGGTTATTATCCAATGTACGCATCGTTACTAGTGGTGATAGCTGTTCCCTTCTTTTCGGAAGCAGTTCATCATAGAAGATGCGGATTTTATAGTTATCACGGACAAGTTCGACATAATCGACTTCATTCTGACCAGGTACAATCACCTGATCCAATGTGTTTTGGTCGATTTGCAGCCAGTTTCTCCTCATTGTGAAGCCGTGTTCATCCCGTAAAATATTGATGACCTTCAAATAACCCCATATTTCATACAGGATGTCAGAACGTTTATAGTGAAACTGCAGCTTCGGTTCTGCTGCAGTTTGCTTCGTTCCTTGTTTGAGCATTCGATACAGTTTGTAGAAAATCGAGTACTGCCCAGCTGAGAAGAACACCAACGGGATTTGACCGGAAATATTTTCAGATATGTCCTGTATCCATCTTTCCGTCAGAAATAACGTCAGTTCGTTCTGCAAATAATTAACTTCCTTGAGGAGCTCTTGAGCTTGCACCACATTGTAGTTTTTAATATGCGGGCTACTGAAACACTCTTGCATTTCATTCACATTCTTCAGGATCATCCGGACGATGAACTTGATCCAACGGTTTTCCGGTATATTGTACGTTACCGTCGAGACTGGAGCTTGTATCGTCTTTTGTTGCTCCGGATGCATCATGAGATATTTGATCGATTTACTGTCTATTTTTTTCGCCCGATGTTTCGGGATGACCGGATAATCTTTCACAACGGAATAGCGACGATTCTTCCCAATTGCATGAAGGCCGCTGATGATCTTTTCCCTGCTCGACAAAATCATTGAGTATTCATCAATCTTCTTAGGGCCGAAAATATCTAGTGCCACCTCATTGTAGATCATGCGGCGATTCGTCAGCTCACTCGACAATCCTCTAACTGCCCGCTCGATTTCCTGCACCATAATCGTATGCTGATCCTCAGTGACGCGTTTCGTTAACACTCTTGCTCGTGCTTCCAAAGACTCGCCACTTGGTGTAGAAACCATTAGGAAATACGTTCCTGGGATGAACGGGTATGGCTTATTCTTTGAAGGATGATAGAGCACATAAGGAGTTTCAGAAGGGACAATATATAGCCCTTTCTCATCCTCCTGCACGTATTGCTCCTCCAGCTGGTCAATGCCGTCAATATAAAGCTTGTAACCAGCCGGTGCCTCGAATAACACGCTTAACAAAGAGTTCTCGATGAGCTGAACCTCATCCACTAAATAGCGCTCGTCCGTCCGCTCATAAAAATGGTTGCACTCTTTTTCCACTCTGCTTGCCCCGTATTGCTCCACAAAAGTGACGTTATATTGTGTAGCCATTTCTCATAAGCCCTTTCGCCTTTTCCAACAGAACCGCCCTTGATTTGTTGAAATCGGACAGATCAGAGTACTCATCGTAAATCGCAGATAACCGTGAGTTAACGACCCCTGTATTATCTTTTCCAGTCTCGCCAATTAAGCTACGGAGCATTTCCTCAGAGCCTCGAATTTTTGACATGACCCGTTGGACAAACTGCAAGTCGAATGCCATTTTACGATCAATCGGAGATTCCGCTAGATTCCCTAAGTTCTTAATGTACGTGTCAATCTGCTTAACGATACGAGGTCCAATCCCCATAGTAGCGGACACTTCCATGAGAGCAGTATGTACTTCCCACAAAAACTCAAGTTCCCTTTCCGTCAACACCATCTTGCGATCCTGATGAACGAAGCTTTGAACAGAGTAGGAGACTTTCTTCTCCACTTTGTCATTGACTTGCGATTCCATTGTGAGGAACTGAATGAAAGGCTCGACATGCAGTGTAATCAAGTTCGAACGATCAAGCACCTTATCACTGAATTGATGCGTGCTTTCATCCAAGTTGACTGTTCCCGTGAAGATGACATTGTCGCCTATCAAGATCTCCGGTGGATAGAAAGAGCCATTGTAAAACTTACTTTGAAGATCACGGTTATACAACTTCAGCTTACGGCGCCCTTTTTCCATCTCCAGCACCGAAAGGAATTGTGAAAAGTAATGTTCCACCTTCGCCAAGTTCATTTCATCAAAGCAGACAATGAACGTCTCGTTGCGGTTTTTCTCCGCCTCAATCAAGAGGTTCACCAACCCTGTTTCTGCAGGACGATACACATTGTTCACGATATCCGGATAGCCAATTAAATCAGTATCATCCGTCCAAGTCGGGCTCACCGGAATCATGAGGAATTTATCGGAATCCAAATGAAGGCCTTTTTGATATGCATTGATGAGTTGAGATTTACCCGTACCACTCATCCCAGCTAAAATCGTTAAACCGCCTGTTTTGACGCACGTATGGAAATTATAAAGATCTTCAACCTTATACACTAAATTCATCTTTTTCGTTTCAGCAATGAATTGCTCCATGAATGCTTCTTCGTCCAACCGTGAAGACACTTCCACTTCAATCGTAGAAACCGGTACTTCTTCTTTCTTCACAGTAGATTGAGCATTCGTTTTCTTAGCCGGTACAATCACTTGCTCCGGCTCAGGTTGCAGATGAGGGAGCCGTACTGAACTATCCTCCTGCAAAGCTTTAATGATCTGATGATCTTCATCCATTCCAACAAACATCGTATTTTGATATGTATAAATTTCATTGACGATTTTCTTGTCTAATTGAGCAAACTTAAGGTTTTGATCCTCCGGCACAAAGCTGAATCCCCCATGGGCATAATGGTGGCTTTCAAATTCGCCGACAGCATAATACTCATTATCCAATGTCTTGAAAATAATGAATCGTGGCGTATCCTCAGGCTCGCGGGATACTTGTTCATTCCGACCAATATACCGGCCTTCCTTCAAATTGTTGATGAATTGCTCCCACGTAAAATCGTCAGCAGTTCCCATATCTTTGCTTTCTAGAAACAGCGGAACCGGCATGAAGCTTGATCCTTCCACAAACGACGGCTTCATCGGAATCAACTGAATGTTCTTAGCGGAATAGTACTCATCGCGCGGATTTACCTTCTTCTCAATCTGGAAGACGAGTAGCTTGCCATTCAAAAAGTCGATCAAGCTCTTGATACGTTGGTCTCGATCAAAAAACTCGTCTTCGAATCCATGTTCTACGAGGTCACTTCCCCAGCACGTAATTGTTCTTTGGCTATTCGGAAAGCTATGTGGCGGTGTCGACAAGATCCGGATTGAAAATTGAAGCTCATTCGAACTGTTTATAAAAACCGACTTATATAACGGATAACGTCCTTCCTCAGCTTCAGCTAATACACCTAAAATAAGCGGTTCCCAAAATCGATTCATCTCTCTAGCTCCCCCATCACATCTTTTAATTCTTTAAAGTTTGTGATTGTTATTATTTTTTCTCTAATCACTTGCGAAACCTTTTCTTCATATAAAACCTCATCAATGACATAGCTGAGAAACAGCTTATGTTCATAAAGGTCGATACTTTGAATGAGCTTTTCGATATTGTCCAGTTCAAATAGGTCAATGTCAAAGCGATTATCTTTCAACACTTTATTGTTCTTTGGGTTACCGATGATCGCCAGCTTCTTCTTTTCCGTTGGTACTGACTCTTGCTTTTCTCTTTCTTTTTCTTTCTCTACCTTACTTAGCTCCTTTTCGACAGCCCTTTCACTTTCAATTTTCTTATGTAGTTGCGCAAGCTCATCCTCAAGTTTTTTTGCCGATGACTTCTCCGTAGCTAAATCTTGAGAAAGCTGATTAATTTCCTTTTGATGTTCCGTATTTTTTTCTTTTAGTTCTTTTTTGAGTTGCTGTACTTGGTTGATCAAATCCTCCTTCTCTTTCAGCAAGGTATCTATTTTCTGCTGAAGTTTCTTTTCCTGTTTCGGAGAAAGTGTTTCTTCTTTATGTTGTGAAAGCTGTTGCTCCACCTTTTCTTTTTTGGGTTTTTCTTTTTTCTTTAGACTTTTTCCATCTCCGACATATCGATTATCGTATAAGTCCAGAGCTTCTTCATAGTGGTTTTGCAAGAAAAGCATCAACGCTTTTTGACGGTCATCTACGTTATGTTCCTCGGCAAGTTCCAAAAGGTCTTCTTTCGCGGGTTCTTTTCCAAGCATTTCTCGGTTATCTACAATGATAGCTAAAGGCGGGAGGATCTTCATTTTCCAAAGTTTCGTTCTAATGTTTTTCAACAGAAGTTTATTTTGAAGAAACTGGTTTGGAAGTTTGTCTTGCGCTTTATATTTCTTATCCATGCTCGTGCTAAACAGCAGCAAGTCCAACTGTTTGTTATTCAGCTTTTCGATCATCCATTTAACAAATTCCTTATCCTCTAACCGTTCAATCAGGGCATCATCCAATTCCTTTGCGTCTTTCATGACAATCTCCTCTTTTCCACATTATTTTGCTTTCGAAAATCAAAGGGCAAGAGCATTTTATTTTATTGCAGTAAATAAAGTTATACGAAATAAATCTGAATATTACATCTACAATATCACTCCCAACAACCATTCTCCGGTTTTACTCTTTCAAACTAGTTGAATATGTAATAGGTAATTAAACAAAAATACCTGCAACAATTTTACCATATAATTTTGAATTCCTGTTTAGTATTTACTTCTATTTCAAGGTATAGTGGCAATAAAAAAAGCCGGACTTTGATATTTATCAAAATCCGGCTTTCATATTAGACGACCTTCTACAATGCTTCTAATGCGAACCACCCTGAAGCTTGTGTGGTCCTCTAGTTTTCTAAAGGCGATACGTATGCTTAGCTTACGGTACCCACCAAACAAGACTTCCCTCTTTCCACTATCATATATAACTGGTGCAATGCCCTACTTGTCTCAACGTAGGCTAATTTACGATCTTCGTCAGTTGGTGCATACTCGTTGAAATGAGTAATGACGACAGCTTCGAATTCGAGACCCTTTACAGCTGAAGGAGTCGTGATCACTACCTTTGTACCTGTTGGCAGTGTTCCCGCCGTCTGAATCGCGACAGAGAAATAGGGATCGATCATATAATGGTACCGCTCGATCATCGATTCATCTTTCACAATGACGGCTACTGGCTCATACTTGCTTTTATAGACCGCGTGCTCGAGGATGTGGATCAATACTACCTCGTCCATGTTTTCAATGAAATGTAGGAACTCAACCGTCTCGCCTTCCCGAAACGTCTCTGCCGAAAGTGAATAATTTCCCCAAGCGAACGGCCCGATGATTTCATTGCTCACTTCTACAATCTGGGCAGTTGAGCGGTAAGTCGCTTTCAACTCATGTAGCGAGAGGTCGCCAATCAATTCGCCATGTACATTCCAGTCTTGCAGCGTATTGGCTCGGTTTAGATTCTGCCCGAGATCTCCTATGAGCATGATGCCATTCTTTCGGGTAAGTGCATGCAGTTCAGTGATTTCGTACGGCATATAATCCTGTGCTTCATCGACAATCAAGTAGGACGCAAATAATAGAGGTTTCATTCAAAATGGAACAATGGGTAACATTAATACAACAAATCGGATTTCCGATTTTTGTATCCTTTTATCTCTTGCACCTGCTTGAAACGAAACTCGAGGCCATACACACTACGCTTGTTTCTTTGAAAGTGAAATGAAGCTCACTTAAAAGTCATGAACAAATAAAGGTACCAGGCATTCGGCAAATTAAATTGTCGGGTGCCTGGTACCTATTTTCAATTTCCTTACCTAAAGCTACACGATAAATGCAAAGTATAGGATAAATAACAAACAAAGCACATACATAGTTGGATGAATTTCTTTATGCCGCTTTTGTGCTACGAAACAAAGTGGATATAGAATAAAGCCAAATGCAAGGCCCATTGCCACACTAGAAGTGAGGGGCATCATGATAATGGTTAAAAAGGATGGAATCACAATTTCCAGCCTGCTCCAGTCTATTTTTCTTATTTCCATTGCCATTAATGCTCCGACAATAATTAACGCAGGGGCTGTTACTTCCAATGTAATAACAGATAATATCGGTGAAAAGAATAAAGCAATCGTAAAGCAAGCAGCAATAACGACAGATGTAAAGCCTGTTCTACCACCGACTGCAATGCCAGCAGAAGATTCAACACTCGTCGCAGGTGTGGATGTTCCCAATATAGCTCCAACTGCACTAGCTGTAGAATCAGCAAGCAATGCTCTTCCTATATTCGGCACCGTATTCCCTTTCATCATTCCCGCTTGACTGGCCAGAGCAATTAAAGCACCCGCCGTATCAAAAAAGGCAACAAGTAAAAAAGTGAAGATCACTGCCAATAATTCAGGGGTGAACACCTGGTCTAAATGGGAAAACACGACGCCAAATGTTGGTTCCAAGCTCGGTATACTTCCAATGATTTTTGAAGGACCATTTATTAATCCGACCATCATCCCAATAATCGTGGTAATGATCATTCCATAAAAAATTCCTCCACGTATTCCACGTACTAACATGACAATCGTAAGTACCAAGCCAAAAATGGCGAGTAGGGTCGTAGGTGATGTTAAGTTTCCAATCGAAACAAATGTATCAGGATTGGAAATAATAAGTCCTCCATTTTTCATCCCAATAAATGTAATGAAGAATCCGATTCCAGCAGCGATAGCATATTTTAAATCCAATGGGATGATATTAATAATCTTCTCCCGGATTTTCATTACACTTAAAAGCATAAAAATAATTCCTGCAATAAAAACACCGGTCAACGCGACTTCCCATTGTATGCCCATCCCGATACAGACAGAAAAAGTGAAAAATGAATTCAAACCCATACTTGGCGCAATCCCGATTGGGAAGTTCGCAAGCAACCCAATAAGCAGTGTGCCGATAATCGCAGTAAGGGCGGTTGCCGTAAATACAGCCCCACTATCCATCCCAGCTTGGCTGAGGATAAGTGGATTGACGACTAATATATACGCGATGGATAGGAAGGTTGTCACACCTGCGAGTGTTTCCTGCTTATAGGATGTGTTCCGTTCAGCAAATTTAAAAAAGTTTCTCATGTTGTAATCTCCTATTTGCTAAATTAAAGAATGAATAGTCATGGTTTCAAGGACCATTTTTCAGCCAGTTCATACTAGTATGCCCGATAATATAAAAAAACTTTGACCTAAGTGAGGACAAAGTTTTTTCTACAAAAAGGAATAGTAAATTGCATTACTTTCACATTCCTTGTAGACGAGCCATTTATGGTAGCTGGTAGAAACTTTCAAGCCGTATTCTTGAAATTATACAAGGTATTCTATTCTTTTTTTAAAAATAATAGATGAATCATAACAAGTTTAGAATGGAACGTCAATAAACGATTTTTATGTTTAAAATAGGTTCTGAAAAAATTATATCAATGTGAACCTCCTAGAAGATGAGATGCATACGCCTTCATGCATTCATCAAATGACGAGAAACTCGTAGACCTGGATGCCCACTCCGCTTCTACAAGATCCGTCCATCTCACAGCAATTCTACCTTCAACAGGTGTTACATACAATTCTCCCAAGATACCTAGCGAATACCCTTCGTCATCTTCCATAAACACATCGATACGAGCATCCAGCATCCCGTTTACTATTCCCTCGAATCCCTCCGCATTGAAAATAAGCCTGTCTCCTAACCGGCCGTTCTTCGTCAGATTTTCAATCATGAACTTTGTGCGTTGAGCACGGGTTTCGAACGCTTGAATGGAATCATCGCTTTTGTGATAGTAACCATCAGCCATAAGTGACGGGTACCAGATTCTTAAACAAATCGAAATTCGATGATTACCTGGCACTTGAAACGGTGTATTCAGTGCGATCACCGGTTCCAACTTCGCGTATTGAATTCCATCTCGATTTTCTCTTTCCACTTTTCGCTGAGGGCATCTGTATGTAAATAGGAGGAGATTATCAAATGGGAACCTACAAAGCCATTCAAGACTTTGTCAAACAGCATGGAATTTCAATTAAAACGTGTTGGATTGCTCATATGAAAGAAAAGCACGGATAAAATCCTAAGAAGTCACCAAATAGAATTTCCGAGAACTCAAGGAAATACCCTTGACGACCTGATAAGCAAAAGTATATAACCGATGCATTCAAGCACTATAATTTGATTTAAACTATTAATTCCTTCACCACTCGTTGAATCGGTAGACGCGCTCGTTGAATACGATTCCCATTTTAGTAAATCAAAATAATCCATCCTTAATAATGAGTTGCACTTAAGGGTGGATTACTTTTCAGTATTATTTTTGTCGAATTCGATTTCAAATGGTTTTTCTTCACACTCAGAAACATCATACTGATCAATTACCTGATAACTACTAGAGACTTCATCGTCCAAATCAACCTTTTGGGAAGGAGAAGCATATAATGCATCTGAAATTATTTTTAAAAGGTATTTTGGCTCAGGAGATTCTTCTACTGCGGCAAGTACTAATGCACTTCGCAAGTATGCTGCATTCACTGAAAGTAATTGGTCATTAAAATTCAGTCCTTTTGTTTCAGCGAACAGTTTCATAAAAACTGAAAATGTTCGTGTATATCCTTCGCGATACGGATGGACACACCATATTTTGGTCATAAGGTTTGAAAAGTCTTCTACTATTAGAGAGTTTGAATAACTCCATTCTATCCTATTATCCCATTTGAAAATCGATTCCAAATCAGATTTGATTTCTTCCTTATCGCTGTAAATTACAGATAATCCATTTAACACATGTTCGCTTTTATAAATATTAACAGTGCGGAACTCACCTGCCCATGAATATAGATCATAGAAAAGAAAATGATGAATAAGTTGGATACTCTAAAGTTTTTGAAAGTCAATCTCTTCATCAAGAGAAGAAATATCTACAATTCCGGCAATTAATAATTGGGCTTCCACATCTATTAATTCTTGCTCATCTCGAATATCTAATTTGTTAATTAAAATGTTTGTATTAGGATAGGTATACGGATGCATAACTACTGGGAAGACCTTGTATACTTTTTGACAATGGCTTACTTTAATTGACTGGAGGTTAATTCACCATTTTCATACTGCTCTAAGAGTTTTTTTGTAAATGAGCTCGGTTTTCCACCATCAATTCTGCCATACCAACCGCGAAATGGACCTTCTTTCTATGTTCTAAACGTGTCTCTTCTTGCATCTAAACCACCTCGCATTTTAGTTAGTATAACCATTATAACAGCTTTCACGCATCAGAAGTTATGCTGTGCGACTCTTAGATATTGTATTCAAGCCTCTGCCCGATTCGCTAAGCATCTGTAAGAATCTGGAGTTCCTGTGTGGGAACCAAACGTGATATTTAATTATCGTGCAAAGGCATCCTAAACTACCGCCGCACAAACTCAAATATGTTTCCATTTAAGTCGTGCGATGGTAGTTAGCACCATTTTCAATTTAAAATAAATTCATTTGTTCGGTTTCGATGAGCCGTTCCATTGTCTGTGGTTCGAAATCACGCAAATATGCTTTTTTAATATTCTTCTGAGGATTTACGATCTGTTTGCTTGTACCGGATACCTGCCGCAGTCTGCAACTGTAGACAACCGGAAAATAGTCACTTAGAAATTCGCCTTCCGCATGGGCAGTCAGCGTGATGAGCTGGAATCCAAGCTGTTCGGCAATAAAGAAAACCGGTGACAGAACATGTCCGCTCGATGCTTTTCCGAACGGGTTATCCAAAATGACAGTTCGATGTTTTTTCAGATGCGCTTGGATATGCTGCTTCTTCTCTGCAATATAATTCAACAGACCAAGGAACAGTGACATGTTTTTGCTCCACTTCTCACCGCCGGACCAATCATTGGATTCTTCCCAACTGGTTGCGATAGAGGATAACTTATGATCGTTTGTCACTTTATAGCAAGAAATGCGGATCTGTTTGTTTTGCAAAACTACTTGGAGAAGTTGACGGGAGTGCAGCCATTTTTCCAAGTTCTTTCGTATTTTCGCCATATCGAGTCCGTCTTCATCCTGATATGCATCACGTTCCAGCTGACTGAGGATCCAATTCATATGGGATCGCAGAAGACGCTTCGCATCGCTTTCTGTCCATTCCGGAACGGTAATCCGGAAAATCGGCTTTAATTTGTCCTCAATCTTCACTGCAGTCTTCTTCGGAATCAAATGAAGTTCATCACGCAATGCACTAACATGAGTCATCATATGCTTCAAGAATAATTCAAGTTCCTTATCATGCGATTGGATATGTTCATTGGCGTATTGCTCCGCCAGATGAAGGCTTTTCTCCAACAATTGTTTATACGCCAGAACTTCTTCGTAGGTTTCCCTTGAAGTGATCCCCTGCACGGCTGTCTGCTGCATGCGTGCGTCTGAGATGGAGGAGCGGCAGAAATTCACATAGCCATCCCTCTCTTTTTGTACACGTTCGACCTCCTTCGAATAGTGGCGCCCGCTATTATCGAGGCCGGCAAGAAGAGCATCGATGATTTTGCCGCTTTGATAAAGGAAATCGGTTCGTTCCTGCTCAGTAAGAATAGCTGCTTTGACTTGGGAGGAGAGGCACTGGTGTTCACCTGCTTCTTTCTCCAGTTTGCGTATCAGACTGAGCCAATTATCCGCTTTCGATTTCGCAGCATCCTTTTGTTGCAGCGTGGCCTCATTCGTCTGACGGAAAGAGGACCATTCTTCTTGCAGTTGTTTCTGGACGATTGCAAGAGGTTCATGGAATATGACAGGATCTGTAATGTCCCGTTCTTTCGCCTCTACAACACCTGACTGCCTCAGGAAATCATCTCTTTTCTCCGTCTCTGCCTTAAGAACATCTTTACTGGAAGTTTTCAGCTGACTTAAATCACTCATTAGCCGTCGGATTTGTCTCTGGCCATCTTCAGGGAAAAACTCATCTGCCAAGATACCCGGATATTCGTGCTCCAACATCTCGATTTGCCGGTTTGCTTCTGCTAGCTTTTGCTTCATGCTTGTCAGGGAATTTTCAATGTCTGCCCGTTTACTTTGGAGCCCGTCCACTTTTCGTTGAGCAGCATGGAACCGTTCGGTCAATGCCACGATGGAAAGAGTGCAGGACAATGGCCGTTCATCTTTCACCATTTCATACAGATGATGTGAATGAACTTCTTTATCTAATGCAGCCTTAAGGCGAAAGCGTTCACCTTTGCAAGACTCCAATTCGTGTTCAAATTCTTTTACGGTAGACGAAACACGACGAATTTCAGAGGCGATCGTTGCGCGTTTGTTTTGGAGCTGCAACTTCTCCTCTTCGTGCTTTTGCATCTGCTTCTTCTTCTCCATAAAAGAGCGGCCAGATGTTAGTTGACCGTCAATTCCTTTTGATTCATCACGCCAGGAAGTGATATGAGCCAGATTAGCCTCCTGTTCGTGGTCATAGGAAGCCAAATCCTTCTGGATGAGTACGCATTCCCGGTCCAGTTGGAATGCCAGCTGCTGCAGTCTTGCTGTTTTTTGCTCCAGCGACTGCTTTACACTTGCCGGATATCGAGCGATGAATCTTGAGAAATCCGACTGAAGCTGCTTCCACTGATCGATCTCCGAGCCAAAACGATTGCGCTCAGTCGATACCGCCTCCGCCTTCATCTTCAGTGTTTCTTTCCATTCTTCAAAATAACCAGGGTCTACCGCGGATTCGAAATGACCAGGGACAATCCAATCTTTAGACGAATGTCCACCTCCCCGGATCAGTTCTGTCGCTTCGTCCAATGTGAGTACATTTACAGGGACATACAGATCGTCACGCATACGTTCCAGCTGTTCAATCAGTGCCGGGGCATCCTTTCCTGTGGTAATCAATGCGGTGGACCAGAAAGGGTAAGAATTGGCAGCTGCTTGATCGGAAGCTGCGACGTATTCACTTCCCGTCTTCAAATAGCTGAAGTTATGTTTGAGCCGCCGGAGCTGGCCATTCAGGAAGGGATCTGCAAAGAAATTTGACTGACCGTTGTAATCATCATTCAGTCGGTTGGCAAGGCGCTCATCAAGCAGGAACTGCTCATAGCGGCGCCGTTTTTGTTCCATTTCATCTTGCAACGAGTTCCCGATGGAATCTTGCCGGTCATGGACGGATAGGAGGCCTGTCCAAGAGCCGGTAATCGTCTGTAGATTACTGATCAGTGATGCTTCCTCTTCTTTCAGGGTCTCGAGACGGCTGGTTGTTTCGGACAAAGAAGACTTTGCTGCCACCCGCGCATCCTGTTTCTCCTCCAATAAAGCCCTTTTCTGTTCCTGGAAAGCTTTTAAGGCAGTGTTCCGATTTATCGTTTTGACAATCAATTCGTCTAGCTCGGAAGATCTTTCTGTCCATTGCCGGATAAGCGTTTCAATCGGGAGGTCGAAGCCATCCAGATTTAATTCTTTACGGATCCTCTCCTTATCCCCCTGCAAAAGCCGAATGCTTGTTTCTTCCCCTTTTTCTTGCAGTTCCACGTCCTTCAGTTCAGCTTTCAATCCCTCGAGACGTTTTGCTTCCGTAGTAGCCAGCCGTTCATATTGATTGAAACGCAGACCGGCCTCTGCCAATTCTTTATTCAGCTGTTCTTCCCTTCTGGAAAACGCATCGGCAAGCTCCCGTTTCACTTCAGCGAAATCATCCAGGACATTTATCGCTGTCCGGTCGTCATCGATCGCATCCAATTCCCGCTCATATTGCACGATCTGTCTCTCAGCAAATGAATGAGCATCATTTTGCTCAGCCAGCCGAAGCCCGATAAGTCGCCGCTCCGTCTCTTCCACTTTCGAATTCGCATAGGATAAAGCCTGTTTTGCAATTTCGTGTTCCTCTTTCAAAGCATTCAAGGTTTCGCGTTCTTTCGCCAAGTCATACGACTTTTCGCGATGCCTCAGCTCTTTTTCCTGTTCCAGCAAAGAGGAGAGCTGCACATCCAGTTCATCCGAGAGACGGGTATACCGTTCATGTTCCTGTTTGCCGATTTCGTAGAAAGCCTTCGCTTTTTGCTGATTCATCCGATAATCGTTCTGGCGTTTGTCCAATTGTTCGAAGTGCCGCGCGAGCGTATCAACTTGGTGCTGGATCATCCGGTACTCTGTCAGCTGCTCCTGAAACTGTTTATACTGACGGAATGAATCCAGGCGCGCTTCGAAATTTTCCGCAAACCGTCCTGATTCAAATCCTGCCATTGAGTCCTCGATATTCGGGATCAACAGGCGGTCAACAAGCTGGCCGGACGTGTTGCATTGTTCAAAGAAACGTTCCACATCGCCTTCTGCTCCGTTGATCTTCACAATGCTTTCCCATTCGGAAGAGATGATATGGAAGTGCTCCTCCAAATGCTGTTTGTATTTTCCGATCGTATCGAATGTGTGGGCATTCAGATGTTTTCCGGCCATCCGCTGATAGTATTCTTCCATCTCCCCAAGACTCGCCGGACGTTTGCCATGTACGAACGGAAGATCCTCGATGCGGTCTGCGCTTCCCGGTTCGTATTCATGCACATATTTCAGCGAATCCAGTTTCCCTTTCGATACATACAACGTTACACAAGTGAGTGCGTAGCGGCGCGGACGCTCATTTAAAATCCATTCAATCGCGATATGGGCCGGTCCATCTTCCAAATGAAGCGTCTTTTTCATCTTCCGGCCGGCAACTTCGACATGCGGGATGATCGCCTGCAGTACCGTTTGGATGAAGACAGTCTTTCCGCCGCCATTTTCCAGTACAACTGCGCCGTCGTGGCCGTCGAACAGGAAAAGCTCATCATTATATCGTTTATCCCCATTTTCATAGACGACATTTGTGAATCTAATCTTCGAGATTGCCGGCATTGCTATTCACTTCCTCTCCATCGTTTTCAAAACGGTATAGAAAATCGAGAATCCCGCGATTAAATTCAGAATCCATGAAATAACGCTGAACTACGGTCTTCGCTTTCTCGGTAAGTTCAACTTCATAATTGCCAATATCCGCAATGAGCTGCTGATCTACGAGGAAACGCCTCACCGTGTCGAGAAAACTGAGCCGGCTGACCGTATTGCCGGACTGCCGTTTTGCCTGTTCCTGCAAGTCATCCATCTGGTTCCATTTCTCAATAATCATCGGCCAGTTATAGGAAAACTCGGAAGCCAACTCTGCTAAATCCTCTTCGCTATGTTCATTCAAGGCATCGATCCTCTGCTGGACAGCCTGCACCCACTCTGCCATCGGCAAGAAGTCCTTGGTCGGTTCCTTCGATGTGTAGCTATTATAGAACTCTCCGAGCAACACGATCGTTGAGAAATACAGTAAGTACAGATCGGCATTCGTTGCTTGCGTTTTCAAATACGTCTTGCGCAAATATTCATTTGAAACGTGAAAAGGTGAATCCCCGGTCGTCGGGATCATCAGGAGCTCCTGTCCTACTGTGATTAGGTCGCAGTCCACCGTGCGGATAAACTCATCGAGCAATCCCCGCACATCGTCATCCGTCAAGTATGTATGATAATGTTCTGTTCCAGCTTTGCCATCACGAGTCAACAGCCTGAAAATCGAAAAGGCACTTTGTACAGTTGCCGCTTCATATAGCATCATCATCCACCTCCTTGATGGTCAGTTTCATATTTTGGATAGCAAATCGGGAGTGCGGGCGGATGACTTCTGGAAGTTCCTGCACCGTCAGTGTCCGTGTCTCCAAAAGTTGTCGGACTCCATCCAATAAATGAGCTTCACCGTCTGCTGCCTCAATCTCTTGTACGATCGGCGAGCGCTGGTGCAGAAGCAAGAAGAAATCATAATACAAACGAATACTTGTCAATTCGGAATGCCCGGAAGCGAGCAGGTGATCCGTAAACTGTTCCAGCGTGACCGTTCCTTCTTCGCCGATAAAGTCCACCAACAGACGGAAGACAAACGTGTAATGAGTTCGCAAAAGATGCCGGTACTCAGTTTCGTCCGTGTCATCTGCCTCAAGGAATTCCGGCTGCTCCCTTTCTTCACGTTTACCGCGTACTTGCTGAGGAGCGAATAAAGTGAGCGGCGACCAGATCCCGGCTTGTTCAAGGGATAGAAAGGGAGCGAGCAGTCCTTTCATCGACTCCATAGGCAGCGGCGTGCTGATGATACGTGAAGTAATATCCTGATCGAAATTGAAGGAATCGATTCCGACGAAATACAATGCCTCTTGGGCCGCCCGCAGTGCATTCGTCTTCAATGTCGTGCAGGAGTTCAACAGGTTCGTGTGCTGATGGTGGACTTCCTCCAGTCCGGTTGAAATTTGCAGGATCAGCGTGTAAGCCTCTTTCTCCTTTTTTGTGTGATGCTCCATATGGAGAGCCTCTTTCGTCTCTTTGACGAACAGTTGCAGTGCTTGGAATTCATCATGCTCCATACTCAGCCGCAGGAGCATATCGTCGATCAGCCTGGCGTATCGCTTGAAAGTTTCCTCAGAAGTGATGTTCCGTTTCAGTTCGTGGGTAAGCCTGACATTTCGTTCTTCCAATGACTCCACGTCCATCCGCATTTCATTAAGCTGGCGGAGAGCTCCTTTGAACTCGCCCTTCTCCAACTGCTTTCTTAGTAACAGCTGATTGATAGACAATTGAAACTCGCTGTAGAATTCCTTCGTCGCGAAGACGAGTTCGAGTCCGTCATCATCCAGCGTGTAATATTGCGTGTTGGTGGCCATATCAAAAGAACTCGCTTTAAAGAATGAAAATGTCAATGATTCATCAATAAGCGACTCCCAATTAAAATAGGATACCGTGAACTTTTTGCCGGAAGGAGGCCGGAACTCGTTAATAGCTGTCCGGCTAATCAGCTCCCATTTATCCGGTGTGAATGAATACACGGAAGAAGCTTTGTTCATCAAATAGACAGCGAATTCCTTCACTCCCGCTTTCGGGTTCCGGATGAGCTTCTGTTCAAAGAAATAAAGCAGGCACAGCAGGCCAATCCCTTCATAATCGAGCGGTTTCCCGTTATCGTCTTTCAGTTGTTTACGGCTCAGTCTGTCAAACGGTTCAAACAGAGCCCGCCGTGAGAAGCGTTCCGCGTATCCTTTTGTCAGTTCATCGAACTCCATGATAATGACCTCCAGCATGCTTGTAATTCATTCGTCGCAGCAATTTCCTGCGGGTAATAAAGCCCGGCCTCCAAAGAAGTCTGTATTTGATTCGCCAGATGTTCCGAAAAATGACGGGTAAAGGCTTCAAGTGCTTCTTCATTAGGTGTTTGATTTGTTTTACCGGCAGGCGGCTGCTTTGAGAGAGTCAATTCATAGAAGGGCAATGCAGGCTTGACAAGTTCTTTTTTGCTTAGGCGATGCCAAATCGAAATGCCCGCATGGTCGATATCACCAAAATAATGAAAATGATGGTGTGCATCCACCGGCAGCTGATGATGGAAGTTCTCGATGCTTTTAACGATCTTGTTCCCGACTCCATAGATCAGGGTTGTGGTTTGTGTGTCGCGCAAAACAGGCAGCAGAGCTTGATACGTCGTTTTATTTTCTACGATTAAATGATGGAGGTCGGAATCTTGGAGGCATGAAGGATTGATGGCAAACATTAGAGGATCTGCTACAGGCAGAATATAAAGTTTCGTCCATAGACCGATTCTATCTAGCAGTTCCTTTCCTCCAAAATCCGTTATCCATTTCTCGTTTCCGACCAGTTCAAAAGAGCGTTCCGGAGCAGGTACGAAGTTGTCAGGCAACGAATGGTTCTTTAAATAATAGTCGATTTTCTCGATATATGGAAAATCAGCTTTCCAGACCGAGTAAGGCAGCTTCAGATACCGTTCCAGGCCAATGTCGGGATGTAGAATGATTTTGGCATTCACCAATTCGGAATGAAGGTCCTTCTGCAAAGGCTCGATTCGTATCCTATATCCAAGAGCCAGCATCGGATGTTTTCCATTTGTGCCATGAGATTTGATGGGTATCAGTACGCCTTCCGTTTCAAGAGAAAGGATGGTATCCGCAAATTGTGCATATGTATAACCTGAAGGCGACAGATCTTCCAGCTCAGCCAGCCGCAATGTTTTTTTGCTTAGTGTCAGTAAATAATTTTGTATTTCCGTTCGCATGGTTATCACCCCGTTTTCTTAAGTATAACATTCGTGTAAGGCGCGCTATCATGAAAATGTCGTGCAATTTTTTATAAGCGGGACGGCGAACCCATTTCCCAACTGGAGCTGACCGTCACACCATCAAAGGTATCTTTATTCCTTTGTACATATACATTTACATTTGGAACCTAACGAAGTTAAAATTAATTAAACCTCTCCGTATACCGACACGCCGGAAACCCGCTACAGCCGTAAAACTTGCCATACCGACCTGTTTTCAAATGTAGAGTTCCCGCACATTTAGGACAAGTCTTGATGGTGGTAGAAATAACCGATTGGCCAGCTTTTACAGTTTGACGATATTGATCAGCTTGTCGGCAAATTTCGCTTCCAATGAAATCAATTCGCCGCCGAACATATGGAACATCTTCCTCGTATATTCCTGCAAATCGAAATAAGGGTCGGGGATAAATTGCTCGTCCCGCACACGCACACTTCGCATCCGGTCCACCCGATATTGCCGGATTTCATCTGCCGGAGGGGAAATAGGCAACCAAATAATAGCGGTCTTTGTTCCAAACGAGACCAAGCGGATGGACGAGATAGTCCTACCCTTCATTGCTTAAATGGAAGTTGAGGTCTGTTCTATAACGGCCGTATTGAAAGGCGACGATGTGTTTGTCGTGGATTGCTTCATGCAGCAGCTGGACGTCGGTTTCATTGCGTGAGATGAATTTTGCAGCACTGATGGCATCCATGAGCAAGCGAAGTTCGTGGATTTCAAACGGCCTGCTGTCATAATAATAGTGTTTCGGCATCCCGGGTTTCTCTTGGTTCGCAGAAACCGAAAAGAACGATGGATTCTTCGCGGACAGCTACATCATCCCGCACCGCCCCGATGCCTACCTGCATGTCCTCCGGGAATTGGCTATGTATATCATGAATCGACAGCATATCATCTTCGTCAGTATAGGTATGCGGATTACTCCGAGAAGATGTTCCTTGCGCCCTTACCTTTAAAAACAAGGGTGTGCCAACCGTCCATCCGCTATATGTGTCGCTACTATTAGTCTATCATACAGATGATTACTTTCCGATTGGATAGTAAGTACTTTTAAGTCAAAGCATTATGGAAGCACCTCTTCTGCTTGGTAGTGTTTTCTCGACAATCACCCTATACCAAAGAATGAGGTGTTTTTTGTATCTAAAAAAGTTTGTCAAGGTTCTTATTGAAATCGAGAAGAACCAAATAGTGCCTACTGCTGGACCTAATTATTTAGGTGCGAAGTTTGAGGTAGTAATATGCAAACTCCGTTTAGTTGTGGTAAACTGAGCATATAATAAGAAAAGACCAGATGCTGGAACATCTGGTCGGTGCAACGGACATACCGCAAGAAGTGCGGTTGACCAGTAATGATGATATTTGCAAAGGAGTAACTACCCTGCTTACTTGGACGTTAGCGGAGGGTGGTTACTTTTTTCTATTGGTGTACAGAGCAATCATCGCTACAACTGTTGCTGCCGCTGTTGCGAGGAATATTCCAAATTGGAACATCATGTTTATCGCTTCGTATGTCACCACATAAACACCCCCTTTCCAGGGAGTGTCAACCGCCCATCCGCTATATGCCGTTGCTACTATTAGTCTACCATAAAAGAATTTAATTATCGTTTGAATAATAAGAAAACACTTAATGTCTCCTACACGAAATGATGAAGAAAGGGAAAAGAGCAAGAATCATGCCATTACTCTATGCCGCAACTGCTTCCGGGTAATTAACCTTACCCAAAACTTTTCCGGTGCTCCCATGTTGAAATTAAAAGGGTGTTTTGCCTGTTTTCCACCTTTATTTTACATCAAGTGTAAATTGCCTGATATTATAGTGATAGAATTATTTATGGGAGTGTGGTTTTGTGGTGTGAGTATATTGTGTTGCTGATATTTCGAATTTTTTGTCGAGTAATCAACTGATAGAATTCCGTTTTACAGACTCAAACAATGAATAAAAAGACTGAGTGTACGAGCACCCAGTCAATAAAACGAACTTCATCATTTTCATCTCCATTTACTTACTGAACTAAAAAGAATACCGGCGATCCTTCACTTGAATCATAGGAAATCTTGAATTCATCCCCGATTTTCACTTGGTTCACGATATATCCTTCGGCTGTGCCGCCGCTGAATAGCTCCTTGGATAGCTCATTCGGAATGACAGCTGATGCCCAGTCGTATACTTCCCCCTCATTTGAAACGAAGTTGAAATTCATGCTGCTGAAGTAGAGGCTGTCGTCCTCTGTTTCGGACTCTTTCAGAAATCCTTTCACTTTCACTAATGCATATTCGAAGCCTTCATCCGCCGGGTCATTGAACTGATTTTCATTTTGGATGATTGTCCATGCTTCTTCGCCGCGGATCGTTTCGAGAAGCGTGATCTCGACAAGTGATGCATAGGAATTGAAGCTGTCATCGTATATATTTTCTTTCACAGTGATCGTATCGCCGAATGGCAGTGGGTTGGAACGCGTGCCGATTGGCTTTTCTTTTTCTTCAACATCTTCTTGTGTCGTATCTTGAGATTCTGAAGCCACATCCCTATCAGACTTCACTTCTCGAGTATTTTTTTCGTCAATATCCCCACATGCCGCGAGGATCACCAACAATAGCACACTGCACAACATACTTATTTTTTTCATTAATATGCCCTCCTTTTTCTTACTCTTTTATTGTAAGGGCATACGATGAAGAACCTTTCCGGATATCCACAAAGGTTCATTGATATTGGTCATATAGCTTCTTCGCTTCTTCTTTCATTCTGCTTACGAGCTGCTGGGGATGAATGACTTTTACATCGCCGCCCCACCGAAGAATCCACCGGACGAGCCCTTCACTCATAGCCACTTGCGCTTTCAATAGAAACGTTCCATCCCCATTGTCTTGGATATTCGCATCCAAACCGAATCGGTCGATGACGATATTGATCAGCTTGTCGGCAAATTTTGCTTCCAATGAAATCAATTCGCCGCCGAACATATGGAACATCTTCCTCGTATATTCCTGCAAATCGAAATAATGGTCGGGGATAAATTGCTCGTCTCGCACACGCACGCTTCGCATCCGGTCCACCCGGTATTGCCGGATTTCATCTGCCGAAGGGAAATAGGCCACCAAATAATAGCGGTCGTTGTTCCAAACGAGACCAAGCGGATGGACAAGATAGTCCTGCCCTTCATTGCTTAAATGGAAGTTGAGATCTGTTCCATAACGGCCGTATTGAAAGGCGACGATGTGTTTGTCGTGGATTGCTTCATGCAGCAGCTGGACGGTCGCAACGATTTCAACCGCGTCTTGAGCGGAAGGTTCCGCCACATGCAATTCATTCGTCAATTGTTTTGCCAATCTACGGCTCGTCAGCTTACGGATTTTCATGAGCAAACGGTCGGTTTCATTGCGTGAGATGAATTTTGCTGCACTGATGGCGTCCATAAGCAAGCGGAGTTCGTGGATTTCAAATGGCCTGCCGTCATAATAATAATGCTTCGGCATTCCGGTTTTCTCTTGAACCGATGTGACCGGAAAAACAATTGATTCTTCTAATGCGGCCACATCATCACGGACTGCCCCGATGCCGACTTGCATGTCACCGTCGAAATAACTATGTATATCGTGGATGGACAACACATCGTCCTCATCCGAAAACGCTTCTAAAATACGGATCACTTCTAAGAGGCGTTCCCTCGCCGTCAACGGATTCCGGGTCATTGTTCTCACCTTTCTGATGCTGTAGTTTCTTTACATTATACAGTTTGTAAGAACGACTGCTCAATTAGGCGGAGGTTGCTACTGTTATACAATTTCAAAAAACAAGAAACTCCATCCCCCTTGCTACGTATACTCAAGTAACCCATTAACAATCATACAACCAGTTTTATTCAAAATAGGGGAAAACAAATACAAAGGGGATAATGAAATGGTGTATGGTTTTTGGATCGTGATCATTTTTACGTTATTGTATGAGCCCATTATTGGATACTTTGATTTTCAAAAGTTTAAAGTGGAAGTAAAAAGAAATGATAATGTACGGTTGAAGTATTATAAAAACATCATCACTACTTTATGGGTGCCTACTGTTTTCATTTTACTGCTTGTTGCCTTTACGGAGCTTACATTAACAGATATTGGTTTGTCTATACCAAGTTTGAACACAGAGCTTTTAGGGCCGTTTGTTACGTATTTTGCATTTGCGATCGGGCTTCTTTATGCGTGTGGAATCTTGTATTATTCAATTGGCTATCATGTTAGCGGTAAAATCCGAAAGAAACTGGCGGAGGTGAGGGCGAAACAAATGGGAGAAAGCAGCTATTCAGATATCTTGCCCGTTACACGAATAGAGAAGAAAGTTTGGAATGCTGTTTCGCTAACGGCAGGAGTGACGGAAGAAATCATCTATCGAGGTTTTCTATTGTTTGCTTTTACCTATCTATTCCCTACAATGTCAATTTGGATCATCATTATCATTTGTTCCTTGTTGTTTGGTTTAGGCCACACTTATCAAGGGTTCATAAAGGGAGTTCTAAGAACAACTATATTCGGAGTTATATTTTCTATCCTATTTATTGGAATGGGGTCGATTATTCCGCTCATCATCCTTCATTTCCTAATCGATTATATGGCAAAATTGGGAGAGTCATAAAGCATAAAGCCTCTGTTTATGCCTATTTCATAGAGGCGCAAAAAAGCCAACCGGCAATTCATACGGTTGGCTTATTCATTCATTTTATCCAATGAACAGTGCACAGACGCCAAAATTTCAGACAACCTATCCCATATAAACACTTTCACATGTTCCTGCTGCAGGCTCATAGAAACAATGATTTTTGAATTGGCCAGTAAAAGGTTGCCCGTACCATGTCGGAGGACAAGGTGCGTATGGGTTAAAGTACCATAGGGCGTATTTCGCAGGATGTTGTCTCCAATGCTCCAAATTTTGTCTTGCTAATCTTTTTTCAGAAGACCTCGCTCTTTGATAAAATAAATTTCCCTTCTGAACAGCTTCAAAAGAATAATTTCCTCCTTGTACTTGGAAAATGACATCTTCAATTGATCTTACATCTCTAAAGTCTAAGCAATCCGCGACGGCACGGTTCACAATTACATTGCCAACATATAACATCCCCTGATTTCCTTCACCCTCGGCCTCTGCTCTCATCATCCTTGCCATTAAACCAACGTCTGCATCTCGATATTTCACTCTCGGCATTTTTCCACCCCAAATATATTGTATGAATCAAAGCCTATCCTTATCACATAAGTATGCAGACAAAGGGCTTTAAATGTATAGTTCGTATTCACCTACTACACCTCACACGGAAAACCGATCATGATACCGACTAGTAACACAGATTGTTGCGTTCTTTACCAAACGTTCAAAAGTTGACGTAATGGGGTTAGGAGGCGTACGGAAGTCATTTGGAATTTTTATTCTTGAATCTGAATGTCGGGACATTGTTTTTTAAGTTCGTTGATAAACTCTTTTCGATTACTTGGTGAAATTTTTATACTCCCCATAAATGTTGTTTTATTGAAAATTTCAATCGCATCTTTCGATGATAATATTCTATGACCTGTAAAAATTGCGGTTGTAGGTGATACCTTTGATATATTTTCGTATGGAATACGACTTTTAAACGGACCACCTTTTATTAATAAATAATCTTGATAGAAAATATACTTAACTGAAAAAAGAGTCCATAAAAGAAAACTTGTCACAATAAGAAATATTGAAGTCAGTATTATAACTGCTGGTATTATAACCTCTGCTGGTTCATTTCGAACTTCTTCAATGAAAAATGGAAAAAATGACACCAAGGCAATAATGAGTACGACTATCAACATAAAATTACCAAAAAACGCATCTACTTTTGAACGAAAAACCATTTGATAATCACACCTCCATTATAATGCCTATACGGATTATACGTTATAAAGGTTTCGATTCATTTTAATAACCTTTATTGTAATGATTTTTTCAAAAGCAGCCTCTATTTTTTCATCTCTCCCCTACAGGAACTTGCCAAAAATCTCCCCCGGCAATCCCCCGATTTCACAAACCTTCTTCGATGTAAAACCATGCTTGAGCAAGATTTTTCTTGAAGGAATATTGTTCGGGTCGATAACTGCAGTAAGCTTCTTTACGTTTGTCCGCTGTGCCAATTCGATGAGAGCGCCGGCAATGAGAGTGCCATATCCTTTGTTCCAATAGGCTGGCAGCAACATGTACCCGATCTCCGCTTCATCCGGATTGTCTTCATTTACGGTGACATGACCGAGGCCTATATAGTTACTGTCGAACACTTTGTAGGAGCCAAACAACTCGTGTCTACCGTTGCGTTCTAACAGTTTTTGATAGTTCACTTTCGCCTCGTCAATTGGAATCGCCCGTTCCGTAATTTGTGCCATGACCGATTCATCGGATACTAATCCAAAGTACTTCTCAAAGTCTTCATTTGTGTACTTCTCTAATTTCAATTTTTTCAATTTCATCATCCCCTATATCCAATCGCAACATCTTACGCTCTTACATCCTTTATTTCGTTGCTACGCCCTAAATTCCTTTATTCTCTTTAAACAATTGAATGGTCTCATTCCACACAACACATTCTCCTTCCCCGGAATCATGAGCAGAAATGCACGATCGTAACGGCTTCGTATCGCAATGTAAAGCCTTCGCATCACAACGTAGCTCTCGCGCAACGCAATGTAGCAGTCGCAACAGAATCAATTGGCGAGGCCCATTTCGATCCGCAAAGTTATGACTTTACTCGATAATATCCCCTGCAAAATATAGAGTGCTTTGGTTTTATTAAAATCAAAAACGAGTTCAGAATATCGGAGGCAGAGATGATTAAGTTGAACCAACTAATAAATAATAAGAGTGCTTTAAGATCACCTATTACAAAGAATGAAGCAATCGCCGGAATACATGTTAAACCGATAAAAGGCAAGCTCATAAAGATCCAAAATCTCTTTTTCGAAAGAACTGCATTTGTATGGAGCCAAAAATAAATTCCTCTGAACGTTAAGCTCATATCGCCTTTCTTGTTGATGACAACCATATGAAGGGCTTCGTGTGTAACGAAAGCCAACACAATGATGAGAAGAAGGGGTAAATTTGACAGGGGTTCGAAGCTTCCTTCGAAGATCCAATAGGGTACAAAGAAAAAAGCAGCCATTAATAAGTAAACAAACTTCATATAATGCTTTCGAAACCAAGTATGTTGAATGAAAGGTTTCCATTTTGACAAATCAAGCGTTGGCTGTGGTAAATGCCGAAACCACAATATCATACCGTTTCCGCCTTTCTTCTCATCTTTTTTGTGCATGTAAATCTAACTCTTTGTCAATCCATCCACTATATGCCGTCTTCAAGTCTACTCTATTATTTATTGAACATTCGAACATTGTCAACAGTATTCTTTACCTGTGCCCCACATATGTAACAAGGAATTTAACGGGCAGACCCTCAAAATATAAAATCGCAAATTTGGACAAGTTGGCAATTCTCCCTTTTCCTATAATCGAGTGGAGGGGGAAACATTATGAGGACATTCAAATGGAAAGATCCGTATGTCGTTTATTTGTTCATATGCTTTTTATCACAACTTTTTTTCACTTTTATCTTTACGGTGAACTTGCTGTACCACGTACAAGTTGTAAAGCTTGATCCGCTCCAGCTTGTGTTGGTCGGAACCGTTTTGGAGCTGACGGTATTCCTGTTTGAAATCCCGACCGGTGTAGTTGCGGACGTCAAGAGTCGAAAGCTTTCGCTCATCATCGGCTACTTTTTAATGGGAATCGGATTTATGGCGGAAGGAATATTCCCTTTGTTCGCCGCTGTCATCTTCTCGCAAATCGCTTGGGGAATCGGTTATACATTTACAAGCGGCGCCCAGCAAGCTTGGATTGCGGATGAAATCGGAGAGGAGCGGGCGTCGCTCGCGTTTATAAGAGGAGCAAAGTATGGGAAACTTGGGCAAATCATCGCAATTCCTTTGAGCATCCTGACAGGTTATTTCATGATCAACTTACCGATCATTATCGGCGGCATGTGCATGTTTGGTCTCGCCATTTACCTGCTCTTTTTCATGACGGAGAAGAATTTCAAACCGCTACAGACAGGTGAAAGAGCTACGGCGTGGAACAGCATGAAGGGGAATATGAAGAAAATCGTCGTTTATTCTAAAAGTAGCTTTGTCATGAGAATGCTGCTCTTAATTGCGTTGTTTATCGGTTTGTATAGCGAAGGATTTGATCGTTTATGGATGACGCATTTCATTGACGTATCTTCACTATCTTCCTTATCGAATGAAGAGTTAGTTTTGTTCATGGGCGGACTTCAATTCATTGTCGTCCTACTTTCATTCACAGTGCTTCACTTTATCAACCGAAGTACGATCCATTTAAACTTGAGACATATTTATATCGCTTTATTCATTGGCAGTTCACTAATTATCATTTCACTCATCGGCTTCGCGTCTTCGGCTCTTGTCACTACTTTACTCGTCTGTTATGTCATGATTGAAGTGACAAGGCAAGTCATGTACCCATTAGAGGATATTTGGCTCAATAAAATCATCCCTGATTCCTCGACACGAGCGACCTTCTTTTCGGTAAAAGGCCAAGTCGATGCGATCGGTCAAATTGGCGGTGGTCCAATCATTGGCGTGATTGCATCACGATTCGCGGTGAAAACCGCAATTATTGCAAGTGCTTGCTTCATCATGCCCGTTTTGTATCTATATACAGTCGTCTTGAAAAAAGAAAAAACGTAATCAATGGTTCTTTCAACTTTATTTGGAGACACAATTCACTTATGGATTGGTGTCTCCTTTTTTGTTTATTCAACTAAAGGGATCGATTCGTCAAAGAAGGCTTAGTAAGAATTTTGAAGAATATAGATAATACTTCAGAAAATAATTTTAAATAATAGTCACCAAATGGACTCTTCATGTGTGTTAGAAGTGAAAGGGGTTGATGGGGTGCAACAAACGGTTTGGTCGACTGAACAAGATATAGAACGAATTGTTGATACATATGGCAATATGCTTTTTCGAATATGTCTTGTCATTCTATGCAACGAGAAGGATGCAGAGGATGTCGTACAAGATACTTTTATTACTTATCTCAATAAATCACCAATTTTCAACGATGCGGAACATGAGAAAGCATGGTTCATTACTGTTGCCACGAATCGCAGCAGGAATAAGAGACGGTACAATATTATTCGTAAACATATGGATATCAGTGATTTACAACTATATTCCATGGATGATGCAAATTATGATTTACTAGACCAGATTATGAGATTGCCAACTAAATATAAGATTGTCTTGTTACTTCATTATGTCGAGGGCTATAAAGTAGGTGAAATATCAAAAATAATTACTATTACTCCATCAGCAGTAAAAAAGCGATTACAACGAGGAAGAGAACTTCTTCGTGAAACATATCGAAAGGAGAATGAATATGGATTTTGAGAAGATTAAAGATGCTGTTACTTCTATTGAAATGTCAAAAGCTATGGAAGATCGTGTAAAAGAAAAGGTCAGAAAGAGAAAATCGGTTCAAGTGAACTACAAAAGGTGGATTCCGGTAACGAGTGCATTGGCAATCCTACTGTCCATTATGATAGGCATTCCATATTTTAATAAGAATGGAGAGCTCCAAGTTGCAAATTTTACAATAACGGCTTATGCATTAAGTGATGATAGGAATCAGCTGAATACACCTATTACATCAGAAAAGGCTACTATTGAATTAGCGACAGAAGTTAGAATGGGTCTTGTTAGTATGAGTGGTGGTGGAGCTAATTTAATTTTTACAAATGTTATGCTAAAAATTGCTGGAGAACAGATCGAATCAATCACTTATACTTTAAGTGAAGGCAAGTTTGTTGAGGATGTTATATTTACATCTGAAAAGAATGCAGACAGAGAATGGTTAGAATCGGAAAAGATCAATTTCATTCGTAGTACGCCCGGTTCAGGTGTATACGAAGGTATAAAGGAAATCGGGAATACGTACACAGTTAACTATAATGAACAGGAAAAAAACAACTATACCCTTGCCATTCCTCATGACGGTAATGGAGTAATAGGTGATGACATTATTATTAATGTAAATGTAACTTATACAGATGGAAGCTCAGAACAACAAGACATTGTGGTAACGCAAGAAGCGGATTCTATTTCATTAATGCTTAAATAAATTGTGACACGAAAAAACGCTCATTAAGAGCGTTTTTTAGTTGCCGCCTATATTGTTAGTTTCGCCTTGAAACGTATGAGTCAATTCCAACTTTCTCTTTGATCGGCACATAAATTTCCATCGTGATTTTCTCATGCAACCAGTGATGGCAAAGTTCATCGTAATACTCAAAATCATACCCTTGCTCATCGACTTCGTACGATGATTGAGGCAGCCAATCCTCCAATATGAATCTCCATGTTCCTTTGATTGCCGAAACAAACTGCTCTACATCGACTGGGGGAATTTTGAAAACCGCATACGTTGCCGGTTTTATGTATAACTTCGTCAGCCCTTCGGGAAGTTGAATATCTTCACGGTCATAATCCACTGCAAATAAATAAGTAAACGTGCGGTTCATTTCCCTGTCATTCAGGTTCACGCAATACTCCCCATGCTTTTTCGGGAATAGTTTTTCATACAACATCGTTTCGATTGCCTCTTCCGGCGCGATTCGTTGATCCCAGAAAGCAGGGGCATCCCTCGTGTAAAACACATTGTCCAACTTGCTTTCATATGTTTTACCGGCAATCGTAAAGCCTTCCTTCTGTACAATTTTCGGTTGCATGACGATGCCGCCTACTTCTTTTTCGTGCAAGTTCATTAAATTTAACTTCGGTGGCAGTGAGGTCGGACAATGCAATCGGTATAAACTCGGAGGACTTCCAAAAACCCGTTTAAACGCTTTCGTAAAGCCTGAATGGGTTTCAAAACCATATTCAAGCGCAATATCAATCACTTTTTTACCGTTCACCAACTCATATAACGCATACTGCAGCTTCCGTTTCACGACATAATCCATCACCGTATAGCCGATATGCTGTTGAAAGATCCTGTAAAAGTGATAAGGAGAATATCCAGCCATCTTTGCCAAGTCCTCAGGTTTAATCTCTTCCTTAATACGGTCTTCAATTGTATCAATGACCTTTTGCAATAACTGTATCTGCTGAATCGAAAACGCCCGCCTTTATCATTTGTTATCTCAAACCATCATTCATTTACTATATCATGAAATCGTTGCCCTCTTTCCGTCCAGTAGCAATTCGCCCAATTCCCCATAATATAGATGATAACGATAGTTTTTAAGAAAAGGGGCATATGATGAATAACTCTCAATTTCGGGCTGCAGGGAATCCTATAATTGTTGCATCAGCTACTGGAGATGTAACGGGTGATCGGGTAATTGATCACGTCTATCTGACTGGCACAAAAACACCGGATAGTCCGTACATTCGAAATATCATTCTTCACGTTCAGGATGGACGAACAGGAGTAGTGACAAGTCTTCCGCTTCATAACAATGAAGGCTATAATCCGACTCTGTTCTTGGGCGATTTCACAGGCAATGGCGTAGAGGACATATTAATCGGTATGGCTACAGGCGGCAGCGGTGGAATTATTAACTATTATATTGTTTCGTTTATCGGAAACAAAGCAACCATCCTTTTTGATTCGGATGTTTATAATAACCATTTCCAATACGACGTCACTTATCAAGATCATTATAAAGTTGAAGTAATTAGCAGACCAAATAATGAGAGGTATATTATTGATATTTCCACGAGGGATCCAAGCTATTTAAATGAAATATATGATCCGAGTGGCAAGTTGAAAACGCCAATCACCGGTTTTGTCGATCCTTTAAGTGGATTGTATCCAGTGGATTTTGATTCGAATGGAGTCTATGAACTGCTAGCGTATCAAAAAATAGCCGGAAGATATCATGCGGATGGATTAGGTTATATGTTGAATACACTCGGATGGAAAAATAACGGATTTGTATTGCAGGAGCAGTATTTAGGTATATTTGGGGCGCAGATGTAATGCTTTCAAATGGGTACATCCAACATTTTTAGGATTGAATCAATTTCCCTTTTGAAGGAAAAAAAATAAGGCTTGTTTTTATCATCAAATATGAGTAAAAATGGCTTGTCACCTTCCGGAATAATAATAAACACTTCACCAATCAACGAATTGACCCATTCATTTTTCAATTGAAGAGATGGGGTTAATGGGATTCTCAGCATATAACCTTTGTCTGGAAATGGATCTAATTTTATAACAATCGTATCAATTTCTTTTATAATTTTCTTAGCTTCCAATTGTATTTTGGGATTTGCTTCGATTGTTCTGGTCTCATTTGTTTCAATATCCAGAAGTTCAACATCCACAGTGCTTTGCGCACTTACAATCGACTTGGGATGGATGGACTTACTGCAAACAAATAAGCTTGAAACAATTAAAAAACAAACAATATAAGTCCTTGTCTTTAACATCATTAAATCACCTCACACTATTATCTGCTTTTACGATGGAGCTATGCATTCGATTCGTAAAAACAGCTTGCAAGAGCACGGATTTATAGTTGTTTCAATCGCTTCTACACAAAAAAACGCCTCCCGAAAAAATTCAAGAGGCTGCTGACAAACTTACGTTTTTAATTTCGTAAGGCACTCTGAAATCTAAAAAGGCACCATTTCGTTCTTTCTTTGAACGAAATGGTGCCTTTTTCTTTAATATTTTTTACTCTGCTTCTCTCATTAAAGTTATGATTCGCTTCAAATTGACCGCAATTATCGTCATAGCCCCTTGCATCCGCATGCCAAATAGACCCGTGGATGTGGCTACATCATACCCGTGTCTATGTTTCATTTCGCTATTCTTCGCTTCAATATTATAGCGAGATTTGGCTTTCATCTTGAACTCATCACTATTTTGAAACGCTTCCTGCTCCTTGTGTTCTGTCGATTTTATGGAGATGGAATACATTTTACTCTTGGCATCCTCTTTATAACATACCTTATATTTTTCAATGTCGAAATAGTAAGTGTGCTTTTGGTTCCTTACCTTGGTTTTTCTTGCCTGTCCACGCTTTACGAATAGCCAAATGACCAGCTTTACACACATACATCCCGGCATCCTTATTGAATTCAAATTCATCTTCTTTTGCGCGGCCACCGTGTGTAATTTTGGGATTTAATTTCGAGTTCAATTGAAGCTCATTTTCTTTTGCGTAGAGGATATTATCTTTTTCCGAATTAATAAGTTAATTATACAATAAAAAGCAGCGTTCCATTCCTCGATGAAATGAATAGATCACTGTTTTTAATTTTACTTTATATCGGGTGAGTCCCGTTGATTGGAGTGTAGAGCGGCGACTCCTGTGGGATTAGCGGGACAGGTGAGACCCCACAGGAGCGAAGCGACGAGGAGGCTCACCGCCCGCCCCACGGAAAGCGTCCGCTCGGAACGCAAATCAACAGTTCTAGTATAAGCCCATTTAGGTGGACTTTTTCAGCGGCCTCAAAAATTCAGGAGGCGTTATTACTTCCATCATGCTTTACGTACAATAATCTCTTCATCCACAACATCGACATGGACTTTTTCAATCTGGTCTTCTTCCAAAATGAGATCTGTTAATGGATCTTCGATTTTGTCTTGGATGACTCTGCGAAGTGGTCGAGCCCCGAAACGTTTGTCGTAGCCGATTTTCACCAATTCGCGTTTCGCTTCATCAGAAATAGAAATCTCAATGTCATTTTCTTCAATCGCTTCTTCCAAATCAACGAGCATCAAGTCGACAATGTCGAGCAAATTGTCTTCAGTTAATTCATTGAACTGGACAATCGCATCGAAACGGTTCAAGAATTCAGGCTTGAAGTAGTTTCCAAGTGACTCCAGCATGGAGACGGATTCATGTGTCGTTTGATTGAACCCGACACTTACTTTTTTCTCCCCTGTTCCGGCGTTACTCGTCATAATGATGACGGTGTCTTTGAAGCTCACTGTTCGACCGTGTGAATCGGTCAATCGACCATCTTCCATAATTTGAAGGAACATATGTTGAACATCAGGGTGCGCCTTTTCGATTTCATCAAGCAATACAATCGAATACGGGTTGCGGCGAACTTGTTCCGTTAATTGGCCTGCTTCTTCGTGGCCCACATAGCCCGGAGGTGAGCCGATAATTTTAGAGACAGCGTGTTTCTCCATGTATTCGCTCATATCGAGACGGATTAATGTGTCACGGGAACCGAATAATTCTTCCGCCAATACTTTTGTAATTTCCGTTTTACCGACACCTGTTGGGCCGACGAATAAGAACGATCCGATTGGACGATGTTTTGACTTCAAGCCTGCGCGGCTTCGTCGGATTGCCTTTGCGATCTTTTCGACCGCTTCTTCTTGTCCAATTACTTTTTTCCGCAGGTTGTCGGATAGGTCTTTCATTTTTGCCTGTTCAGAAGCTTGCAGTTTCGTTACAGGGATGCCTGTTTTCTCTTCGACGATCGCTTCGATGTCTTCAACGGTCACTTCATACATTGAAGCCCCGCCTTGTTTCGCATTTTGTAGTTGTTGTCGCAATTGAATTTCTTCCTGGCGCAATGTTGCAGCCTTTTCATAGTCTTCCATTTCTGCAGCCTGTTCTTTTTGTTGAACGATTTGTTCCAATCTCTTGCCGATTGAATCCGCATCTGCTGAAGACTGTTTCAAATTCAAACGTGCTCCCACTTCATCCATCAAATCAATTGCCTTATCCGGCAAAAACCGGTCTTGGATGTAGCGCTGTGACAATGTGACGAATGCCCGGATCGCTTCATCCGAATAACGTACTTCATGGAAAGCTTCGTAACGGTCTTTAATGCCGTGTAAGATGGTGATCGCGTCCTCCGCAGAAGGCTCTTTGACAATGATCGGCTGGAATCGGCGTTCGAGTGCAGCGTCTTTCTCGATTTGACGGTACTCTTTTAACGTCGTTGCACCGATCAGTTGCATGCTGCCACGTGCCAATGCTGGTTTCAACATATTTCCGGCATCCATTTTGGAGCCTTCCGCCGAACCTGCACCAACGAGAAGGTGAATTTCATCGATGAACACGATAACCTCTTTCCGGTTTTCGATTTCTTCAATTAACTGCTTCATGCGCTCTTCAAATTGACCGCGAATGCCGGTGTTCGTAACGAGTGAAGCGACGTCCAATACATAAACTTGTTTGTTCAATAGTTTTGCAGGGACATCGCCTTCATGGATTTTCAAAGCTAATCCTTCTGCAATTGCTGTTTTACCGACACCTGGTTCCCCGATGAGTACCGGGTTGTTTTTGTTTCTTCTATTTAATGTTTCAATAACGCGTTTCACTTCTTGATCGCGGCCGATGACTGGGTCAATTCGCCCTTCCTTGGCGTCATTCGAAAGATTTTTGCCAAGTTGGTCTAACAAGCCGTTTCCTTGATTTCCATCAACTTCTCTAACTTGTGTATATGCTTGAGGATTGCCGTTCGCTTGGAAAAATTGATTGGCATCATTGCCAAATGACGGCATCTTCATTTGACCTTGAATCTCTTGAAAACAAGTATGGCACAAATTCATTTGCAACCGTTGATGATTCATTTGAAGCCGTAAGCTCATTGTCGCTTCGTTTATACCGCAATGTTGACATTTCATAAAGCATTTCCTCCTTATCGTATTAATCATTTATGTTATTTGACATTGACTATCTTTGACTTATGACTTTATTATACTCTGACCTTTTTTGACTTTCAAGTTTTTTGATTGATGCACACTTCGTCATACTGTCCAAGCCCTTTTATTTCTACTCCATATGCTGTTTGAGAAAGTAGGTGATAAAATGAATCGCGATGGATATAACGAGTTACGTATAAATCACACAAGTCTACAATCAGCACATCAAGAGTGTATCGATCGCGCCTATCGTATCCCGGTCTCCCTAAGTACGACAACTCACTTAAATGACAACCTACAAAAATTTATAGATCGTTTAATTGAAGAGATCGAGGATGCTCTGCTCTTTCTGCGTACACTACCGTTAAGTGAAAGTTACCCCGAAGCCATCTTAACTGATATTCGCCGATTAGTTTCATCGAGCTTTGGCATGTTGGCGCTAAACCTTCGTCGCTTCAAAGTTCGTACGATCGAGACGAATACAGGTCCCCCTGCAACATTTACGCCAGTCTGGCAAGGGTCGGTCTATTCACAAGTCGAACCTTCCATGGCTTATCAATTTGGACTCCCCCTTTTATTAGTAAGAGAAGAAGATACCGACGCAAATAACGGTATTTGGGCAGGAGGCATTGCCCCACTTAATCGATTCATCGTATGCATTCCGAAACGCAAACGGTTGAGCAATTCTTTGAAACACCAGAATGGAGATCAGCGTTCGCCAATTGGTGCGCACACGTGAGAAATGCGTTCTATATTCAAACAGAGCCAGATTTCAAATATAAATGCTAATGGTGCCTTCCGGAATTAGCCGTTGCAGCAAGGCATCCGTATTATGAGGAGGCGCATCTGCTATCATCGTTTTATTAGCGGCCCCGATGTTCATCGGTATGCGTTCATCAATAAGATCAATGATGCGTACATTCCGCGGACTATCAATTCGGTCTATGAGACTAGAGACATCATCGTTCGGTGTATTAAGGTATACGGTTTCTTCTACTTCTTTTGCCAATTTCAGTGTATACGGATACTGAACCTACAGATGGATGGGTCTATACAAATGAAACGATTGAGGAGATAATAAATAAGCAAATGGTGCCTAATTCTAACCGGTTTTTATTTGTGCCATATTTTTTAATGTATACAGAAGTGACAAGGAACGATGGAAGTGTCACCAATAGATAAAACAACTTCGTAAGAATTACTATTTCAATTAGCAGCGTAATCCTTACAGAACTTGGGAGTGCATTGTGAGTAATAAAATGAAAGTATTTGATTGGTGACAAGAAGACAGAATGTGTAACGCAAGGAATAAATATTATTTATCCACTTTACTACAGGGGGTACTTATGAAAACTCACTATTATTTAGGTTGGTTTAATAATTTTTTCCCAGAGAATTTGGCTAGGGTGTTACAGGAGGATATAGCTGATAGAAAATCGCTTGTTATGATTAGCTCAAATCCGTCTGTTTTTGAAGATGATGGTGCTACTGAACGCTCATGGCTCGATCAGGCTGGCATTACGTTTGATGAATATCATTTAATTAATTACCGCGTACAGAAGGAAGATGCCCAAACGATACTTCAAAACGCTTCCGGCATTTTCTTGTTGGGTGGCAGTATTCTTAATCTAAATCGTTTTTTGAAGGAATATGAATTATCGGATTCAATAAAAAAAAGCAGCGCTGTTGTGATGGGAGCAAGCGCTGGTGCAATCAACATGTCTGCGAAATGGTTATGCTCGAAAAACTTTGGAGATGACGTTGAAATGAGCTCTGTTTACGACGGAATCGGTCTTGACAATTTTTCCGTCCTGTCTCATTTTGATCTTGAAAATAATATGGACCTTGTTCAACGCGAACTATCTCCCCTATCGGAAGAAATAAATATTTATGCGTCGAACAAAGATTGCGCTGTACGTGTAAAAGGAGATAAAATCGACATTCTTGGAAATGTTTATTTAATTTCCAACTCAAAGATTCAGAAATTGGATGAGACGCTCTAGTTGTATTGAATGGCTGTTAGCTTAATTGAATTAACTCCTAAATACAAAGTCTCTATTTTACATTTAGCAAAGAGGCTGAACTAGGTTTGAAGAGGTTTCCCCCTAGTTTCTACATTTGTATCTGTTGGTATGCTCTGTAAGATCGAATTGTGGAAATTAATATGGTGAAGAAAAGAATCGTGAAAAAGCCAATAATCAGCAAGTATCCTGGTAGAAATACACAAAACAGCATTGCTATGCCTCACCGCAATTTCGATAAATAATAATGCGTGCGGCTCCGACCTATGGACAACGTATTCCGTATCGTGCCATATTGAAATTCTTCGCCGATAAAAAAACTAATAAAAGCGCCGATGACGAGTAAAATCGTCAATCCGTTTTTATCAATCATTAAAATTCCGGTAGCGCCATTGATAACGATATCTTTTGCTTGGACGAGCTCATTCCCGTATTTTACGTTAATCATACTATTGGCGACTTGCAGGATAGGAAGCAGAAATAAACTACTTAAACTAATCCATATTTTTTTACTGTGGAATAATTTGATGTTTTCAGCTGCTAACAAATTAAGCATGTGGGTTCCCTCCCGTTAATTGCAAGAAATAATCTTCTAACTTTTGTCTGGATGTGCCAATCCGTAATACGTTTACATCCGACAGCACCAAATTGCGATTGATTAATGCCACATCATCTAACCGTTCATAAATATTGATTTCAGTTCCCGTAATCACTTCATAATCTTGAATGCCTAACCGATCGAGTATGACGACTGCTTGCTCAGCTTCAGTCGTTTCGAGTTCAATGAATTGGCGAGTTTCACGCGCCAACTCTTCCCTTGAAAGCTCATTTATAATTTTCCCATCATGTAAAATGCCGTAATGTGTCGCAATTTGTGAAAGTTCATCCAGCAAGTGACTTGACAGTAAGACCGTAATCCCGCGCTCTGTCACAAGCCGTTGTATAATTTCCCGCATTTCAACTATACCGGAAGGATCCAGTCCGTTTGTCGGCTCATCTAAAATTAAGAGCTCAGGGTTTGTAATCAGTGTCGAAGCAATCGCTAACCGTTGACGCATTCCTAATGAGAAGTTCTTCACTTTCTTCTTGCCTGTATGACTCAAGTTCATTAAACGAAGCAACTCATCGATCTCCCATTCACCGACACCCCCGTTTGCCGCTTGGACACGCAAGTTCTGGCGGGCGTTCAATTCTGGATAAAGTGCTGGTGTCTCAATGGACTGCCCTATTTTTCTTCTTGCATGCTGCAGTCCTTTCATGCCGGTCTCTCCAAACAACTCGATAGCTCCCCCATCAATCATGATCAATCCCATAATCGTAGAACTATCTCTTAATAAACAAAAAGAAGCCTACCATGGGATTTTTATATGAAAAATATTAATAAAGTTAGTTTTACCTATGTTTTTCATATAATAGCTAAGAGGATGGTTTACATCCGAGGAGGACCTTTGTTGAGAATCGTTAAAAATCGCCCCTACTTGTTGAGCAAACCGACATAAAAAAGAATGCTTATTATTTTTTATAATAAACATCCTTTTCACTCGATTAATACTTTTTAGGAAAGATCAAACAGCTCGGTTCATTTTATATCGCACGTTCTGCAAAGTATTTGGCGAAGATTCGGCCTTTCTTTATGGTGTTCAGTTTTAAAAGGAAACTCGATAAATCAATTATCTTCTCGCTAAAAAAAGCTAATTAATGGATACATATTTATAATAAAGGTTCTAAATCAAATGTTGGGGTGATGTGATTTGCACGTCACCCTTTTACTTAGGTACCGCTGAGTAATGTTGATTTGCGCTACAGGGCGGACGCTTTCCGCC